>JAOPXF010000240.1 GCA_025965295.1 Nocardioides sp. | reverse complement strand
GTGACCAAGGCTGCGGTCGACCTGGCCCGCGAGGTCGGGTACGTCAACGCAGGCACCGTCGAGTTCCTCCTCGACACCGACACCGACGAGGTCTACTTCCTGGAGATGAACACCCGGCTCCAGGTCGAGCACCCGGTCACCGAAGCGATCACGGGCATCGACCTGGTGAAGCACCAGCTCTGGATCGCGGCCGGGGAGGAGCTCACCCTGGAGCAGGGCGCCGGCTTCCACGGCCACGCGATCGAGGCCCGGGTCTACGCCGAGGACTCCTTCGGCGGCTTCCTCCCCCAGGCCGGCACCACCTCGATCGTCCGGTGGCCGGACTCGACCACCGGAAACGTGAGAGTGGACCACGCCCTCGAGAGCGGCCAGGTCGTCAGCACGTCGTACGACCCGATGCTCGGCAAGGTCATCGTGCACGGGCCGGACCGCGAGTCGGCCCGTCGCGCGCTGGTCGCCGCGCTGGACGACACCGCGATCCTCGGGCTGACCACCAACGTCGGCTTCCTGCGCGCGCTGGCGGCCAGCGACGAGTTCCGCGACGCGACCATCGACACCGCCTGGCTCGACACCGCCGAGGTCGAGAGGCCCGACGACGAGCTGCCCCGGATCTTCGTGGCCTGGGTCAGCGCCCTGCTCACCGCGGTCCAGGACTCCGGACACCCCTTCCAGTCCGACGGCTGGCGCTCCGGCTCCGACCCGGCGCCGACGATCGTCGAGCTCGACCGGCCGGTGGTCGTCGACCGGTTCCACGGCACCGTCGACGGGGTCCCCGTCCGCCAGCACTCCGCGGGGGACCACGTCCTCGTGCTCTCCATCGACGGCCACCGGCACCAGGCCGTCGTCAACGTGCAGCCGCACGTGGCCGAGGTGTCCTTCCACGGACAACGGTTCGTCTTCGACCGACCCGACGTCTTCGCCGACCACGGGCCGGCGGCCGGCGACGGCGCCATCGTCGCGCCGATGCCCGGCACCGTCCTCGACGTCCGCGTCGAGGCCGGTCAGGGCGTCGCCGAGGGCGACGTGCTCGGCACACTCGAGGCCATGAAGATGGAGCTGAGCCTCAGGGCGCCGTTCGCCGGCACCGTCACCGAGGTGCACGCCGTCGCCGGCGGGCAGGTGGCGCTGGGCGCCCGGTTGTTCCTGGTCGAGCAGGAGGAGGAGTGATGCGTACGCCGAGCGTGGTCCGCGCCGAGGGGCTGCCGGAGCGGGTGACGATCTACGAGGTCGGCCCGCGCGACGGCCTGCAGAACGAGAAGGCCCTGGTGCCCACCGCGGTCAAGGCCGAGTTCGTCCAGCGCCTGGTCGCCGCCGGGCTCCCGATCGTGGAGGCGACCAGCTTCGTGCACCCGAAGTGGGTGCCGCAGCTCGCCGACGCCGCCGAGCTGATGGCGCTCCTCGGAGAAAGGGGGCCGGGTCTCGACGAGCTCGACCACCAAAAGCTTCGGGTGCTGGTGCCCAACGAGCGCGGCCTCGACCGCGCGCTCGAGCTGGGCGCGAAGCACATCGCGATCTTCGGCTCGGCCACCGAGACCTTCGCGCAGAAGAACCTCAACCGCAGCCTGGACGAGCAGTTCGCGATGTTCGAGCCGACCGTGCGCCGGGCCCGCGACGCCGGGCTCGACGTCCGCGCCTACGTGTCGATGTGCTTCGGTGACCCGTGGGAGGGCGCGGTCCCGGTCGGGCAGGTGGTCGAGGTCGGCAAGCGACTCTTCGACCTCGGCGCCAGCCAGCTCAGCCTCGGGGACACGATCGGCGTCGGCACCGCCGGCCACGTGACCGCGCTGGTCGGCGCGTTCGTCGAGGCGGGCATGAGCCTCGACCAGCTCGCCCTGCACTTCCACGACACCTACGGCCAGGCCCTCGCCAACACCTACGCCGCCCTGCAGGCCGGCATCACGACGTACGACGCCAGCGCCGGCGGCCTGGGCGGCTGCCCGTACGCGAAGAGCGCCACCGGCAACCTCGCCACCGAGGACCTCGTCTGGATGCTGCGCGGCCTCGGGATCGAGACCGGCGTCGACCTCGAGCAGGTCGTGGCGACCAGCGTCTGGATGGCCGCGCAGCTGGGCCGTCCCTCCCCGTCGGCCGTGGTGCGCGCCCTGGGAACCGGTACGGCAGAATCGGGCGCATGAGTCGGCGCGTCTACCTGCACATCGGTGCTCCCAAGACCGGCACGACGTACCTCCAGCACCGCCTCTCCCTGAACGCGAAGTCGCTGGCGAGCCACGGGGTGCACTTCCCGAGCCGGTCGCCGCTGGTGAGTCCCGGGCTGTCGCAGTTCCGCGCCGCCCTCGACCTGCTCGGCCAGGACTGGGGCGGCCCGCCCGGGCACGCCGCGGGCAGCTGGGAGGCGCTGGTGCGCAAGATCAACCGCCGCAGCGGCACGGTCGTGGTCAGCCACGAGATCCTCGCGCCCGCCACGCCCGACCGGGTGGCCCGGGTGATGGCCGACCTCGCCGACAGCGAGGTGCACATCGTCTACTCCGCGCGCGACCTGGCCCGGCAGCTGCCCGCGGCCTGGCAGGAGAGCATCAAGCAGGGCCGCAAGTGGACCTATCGCCGCTTCCTCAACCGGGTCGAGCGCGGCCGGCCGTGGTTCTACCGGGCCTTCGACCTGCCGAACGTGCTCGGGACCTGGGGCTCGGGGCTCTCACCCGAACGCGTCCACGTCGTGACGGTGCCGCGTGCCGGCGACCAGCGCCCCGACCTGCTGTGGCTGCGGATGTGCGAGGTCCTCGGCATCGACCCCGCGTGGGCGCCCCTCGACAGCAACCGCACCAACCGCTCGCTCGGCATCGCCGAGACCCAGGTGATCCGCAAGCTCAACCGCAGGATGGACCGCGCCACCCGCCGCGAGGCGTCGTACGACGAGCTGATCCGGCAGATGCTCGCGCAGGACCAGCTGGTCCACCGCGCGGCGTCGCCGCCGGTGCGGCTGCCCCCCGGACGCTTCGACTGGGCCGAAGAGCAGACCGAGCGCTGGATCGAGTGGATCCAGGGAAGCGGCGTCGACGTGGTCGGCGACCTCGGTGACCTGCGCCCGGTCCGTCCCGGGGCGGACGAGGTCTGGCACGACCCGGACAAGGTCCGGCGCCGCCAGCAGCTCCGGGCGGCCGTGGACGCCCTCGCGGCGATGACCCGCGAGGCCGCGAGCCGGCCGGACCCGGAGCGCCAGCTGGTCCACCGGGTCCGCACCCAGGCCTCCCGGCTGCGCCGGTGACGGGCTCGCGCTGATGGGCCCGCGGGACCAGGACACGCCGGGCCACCGTCGCGCCTGGGGCTGGGTCGCGCACCTGCACGAGGGCGGCGCAACTCCCTGGCGGGACTGGACGAGCGAGGGCGAGGCGCGCGGCCGGATGCTCCCCGGCGCCCAGCAGCTGGAGCTGCTGCGCCGCCTGAACAGCGCGGGCAGTCCGACCCCGGAGCTGATCGAGCGGACCCTGACCGCCTCGGCGCCGGGCCGGGGCCGGTCGGACCTCGAGCTGCTCGGCGCCGTCGAGCCGCTGGCCTTCGGCCCGCCACCGGTGGACCCCGGCGACCTGCGCGACGACGAGCTGCTGCGGGTCGCGGCGGGTCTGCTCGCCGAGGACGTCGTCGCGGCCGGGCTGCCCCCCGCGCACCCGCCGACGTTCGTGCGTCCGTGGCGGACCCGTTACCGGCTCCAGGGCGACCCGGAGCTGGCCGACCCGATCCGGGAGCAGCTGGTCGCCCGCGGCCGGCCACCGGGTGGCCGGGGCTCGACCGTGCTCGTCCTCGGCGACCGTCTCGACCGGATGGTCGTGGACGCCTGGACCGCCAGCTGCTTCGACGAGGGTGCCGCCGCCTGGGGGACCTGGCTCGGGTCCCGGGCCCGCCGCAGGGCGCTGCCGCACCGCATCGACCTCGCGCACGTGGCCCGCACGTGGGCGGGACGGGTCGGCCACGACCGGGTGCGGATCGTGCTCGACCCGGCCGCCGTGCCGCGGCTGGTGGGCGTGCGCCGGCCGTTCACGCTCCCGGGCGACGTCCCGGCCGACGGTGTCGAGCTGGCCCGGCGGATCGCGGCGATGCTCGGGCTGCTGGTGCCCCGCGACCTCCGACGCGCCCTCCTCCGCCACACCGTCCGCCCACGGCTCGCGGCCCAGCCCGGCCCACGCCTCGCCGTGTCCCCCGAGCACACAGAGTGGCTGCAGCGGCGGGCCGTGCGTATGGGTGAGGGGATCCGGCGCGCTGGCTACCCTGTGCTGGGCGACCCGGACAGGCTGCTGCCCGCACCGGCCGACCACGACCGGGTGGTGGAGCCGTCCGACGCCGGCGCACTCGCGCTGGCGGTCCGGTTGCTCCTCGGCGACGACGGCAAGGAGTGGTTGTGACGAAGCGGGTCCTCCTGCACGTCGGCACCCCCAAGACCGGCACGTCGTACCTCCAGGACGTCCTGTTCCGCAACCAGCGGATGCTGGCCGGGCACGGCATCCACTACCCGGCGGACCGCTTCGACGCGCACTTCCTCGCGGCCCTCGACCTGATGCGGCTGCCCTGGGGCGGGCTGGAGGCCGAGGCCGTCGGTGCGTGGGACCGGCTGGCCGCGTCCGTACGCCGCTCGCGCGGCACGTCGATCATCAGCCACGAGATCCTCGCGACCGCCTCGCGCTCACAGGTCGGCCGCGCGCTCGAGTCCCTCGGCCACGGGGACGGCGCCGAGATCCACGTCGTGCTGTCGGTGCGCGACCTGGTGCGCCAGATCCCGGCCGAGTGGCAGGAGAACGTCAAGCACCGCGCGGTCCTCAGCTACGCGCGCTTCCTCGAGCTGATCCAGGATCCCGCCCGCGACAGCCGCATCGCCTCGTGGTTCTGGGGTGTCCAGGAGGTGCCCGACATCCTCAACCGCTGGGGGGTCGACCTGCCGCCCGAGCGGATCCACCTCGTGACCGTGCCACCCCCGGGGGGGCCCCCGCAGCTGCTCTGGGAACGGTTCAGCCACGCGTTCGGGCTCGACGGACTCGAGCTCGACCTCGAGGCCGAGCGGGTCAACCCCTCCCTCGGGGTCCCCGAGACCGCGCTGATCCGGCGCATCAACCTGGCCGCCAACACCGAGCTCGACCCGCCGAGCTACCGACCCCTCGTCCGCGAGCTGCTCGCCCACCAGACCCTGTCGCGGCGCACGCGCTCACCGCGCCTGGCGCTGCCCCCGGACGTGCACCCGTGGGCGCAGGACGTGGCGGCCTCGTGGCGCACCGAGATCGAGAAGCGCGGCTACGACGTCATCGGCGACCTCGACGACCTGACCGGTCCGCCGCCGCTGGAGAAGTGGTCCGACCCCGACCAGCCCTCGGAGCGGCAGGTAGCCGGTGCCGCGGTCGACGCGATCAAGGCGCTGCTCCTCGAGACCGCCCGGCTGCGCCAGACCGAGGAGCGCCTCGCGGGCGAGCTCCGGGAGACCCAGATCGCGCTCGAGCGCTCCTACCTACGCCCGACGTACCGGATGCGCGAGAAGCTGGTCCGTCGTCTCCAGGACGGCCGAACCGGTCAGCGCCTGCTGAGGGCCTACCGCCGGCTGCGCGGCAGGAGCTCGCGGTCGGCGTAGCGCCCGATCCGCCAGGTTGCGTAGCCGTCGGCGCCCGCGCCGACCAGACCGCCCACGACCGGCACCCGTCGTCCGATCGTGATCGCGAGGCGCTTGCCGGCGACCTTGGTGATCAGGTCGGAGGCGACCTCGGCGGAGATGACCCGGTCGAGGTCTGGGTCGTGGGTGGGAGCGGTGGCCAGCGCCATCGGCGGCGCCGGCAGCTTCTTCTTCCGCACCAGTGAGTTGACCGTGTCCTCGCCGAGCAGGCAGGTGAGGATCGCGTTGCGGACCCGCGGGTCGTCGAGGTCGTAGCCGCGCAGGTGGGCGATGCCGGCGATCATCCGGCACTCGATCAGGGCCAGCCCGGAGATGTTGGCCGGGATCGTGAACGCGGCCGTGACCAGGCCGCCGAGGTTGGTCACGAACCCCTGGGCGCCGGCGTAGCGGACGTGGTTCTCGATCACCTCGTGCACGGCCTTCTCGACGTGGCCGTGCTGCTCGTGCAGCTGCTTCTCGGCGGCCTTTGCGGCGGCCGGCAGTGGACCGACGCCGACGATGGCGCGGTGCAGCGCCTCCCGGACGAACGAGGTCGTGAGGCCGGGCGCGAGGTCGGTGACCCGAGGCGCGAGATGCTTGCCGATGCTGCCCTTCATCGTCATGCCGCGATCCTACGGGTGGGTCCCCGACGGCCCCTGCGGCCACTACGGTGGGCGCCGTGCCCGTCGAGCCCGCCCCGTCCGTCTGGTCGTTCGGGGACCCGTCCTCCTTCGACGAGCTGGACGACCTGGTCGCGATCGGAGCGGACCTGGCGCCCGGGACCCTGTTGGCGGCGTACCGCCGGGGGCTGTTCCCGATGCCGTCCGGCAACGCCGGTGACCCGATGTACTGGTTCTGCCCGGTCCGTCGCGGTGTGCTCCCGCTCGACGGCCTGCAGGTGTCGCGGTCGCTGCGCCGGTCGGTCCGCGAGTACGACATCCGCGTGGACACCGCCTTCGAGGAGGTCCTCGACGGATGCGCCGACCCCGCTCGCGACTCGGGCTGGATCGACGAGGAGATCCGCGCGGCGTACCTGCGTCTGCACGAGCTCGGATGGGCGCACTCCGTGGAGGCGTGGCGCGACGGCCGGCTGGCCGGAGGCCTGTACGGCGTCGCGATCGGCGGTCTCTTCGCGGGCGAGTCGATGTTCCACCGGGAGCGCGACGCGTCCAAGGCGGCGTTGGTCGGCCTGGTCAGGGGGCTGAGCGACGAGCGGGCGTCCGAGCGATTCGTCGACGTCCAGTGGTCCACACCGCACCTGGCCTCGCTCGGGGTCGTCGAGATCTCGCGCGCGGCGTACCTGCGCAGGCTTCCGGCGACGCTGGCGGTGCCGTCCAGCGCGCTGTTCGACACCCCGCCTGTGTGTAAACCGGCCGACATGGGGCAGGGTGTTCGTGAGACGGACCGACAAGAGGAGAACCACGAATGAAGCACGTACTGATGGCCGCGACCCTGGTGCTGGTCGCCGGCACCACTGTCGGCTGCGGCGGCGGTGACAAGGACGGCGGTGGCGCTCCTGCGGCTGCGTCCGAGAAGGAGTTCTGCGACACGTTCACCGCCTTCAGCGAGGACATGGCCGGTTCGTCGACCGACGACACCAAGGCCCAGATCAAGACCGCCAAGGAGGGCGTCGACAAGCTCGCCGAGGTCGGCACCCCCGAGGGGATCTCCGACGACGCCCGCGACGGCTTCGAGATCTTCGTCGACACCATCAAGGGCATCGACGACGACGCCTCCGAGAAGGACCTCCAGAACATCGACTCCGACCTCAGCGAGGCGGACAACAAGAAGGTCGAGGCGTTCACGACGTACTACGCGGACACCTGCGCACCCGACCTGCCGTCCGACGCGCCCTCGGTCGAGGAGCCCACGGAGTCGCCCAGCTGAGCGAGTCCGCGCCCGAACGGTGCGAGGGGCGGGTGGCCATCGGCCACCCGCCCCTCGTCGTCTTCTGCCGGTCGCGCCGTGGCCTCAGACCACGCGCGGCTCGCCGTCGAGGTCGCTGACCATGGGCCGGCCGGCCTCGGCCCACTCGATCATCCCGCCGTCGAGGTTGATCGCGTCGATGCCCTGCCGGACCAGGTAGCCGACCGCCTGGGCGGAACGGCCGCCGATCTTGCAGACCACGAGCAGCTGCCCGGAGGGCACCTCGTCGAGGCGCTGGGGCAGCTCCATCAGCGGGATGTGCACGGCACCCTCGATGTGGCCGTGCTCCCACTCGAGCGGCTCGCGGACGTCGAGGACGATCAGGCCCTCCGGCAGCTGGGCGGGTACGGCGTCGACGCTCACGCTGGGGATCTGGTGCATGGGTCCTCTTCGGTTGTGGTCCGGTGGTGGGCGAGAGTCCTGAGTGTGCCCCCTCGTGTCGCCGGGGCAAACCTCGCGAGCATCCCGGAGTGGCGTCGGCAGAGACGCTGCCCTTCGCGGATGGAGTGCTCCCCGCGGTGACGCTGACGATGGTGATCCACCACGTCGATGCCCGGGTCGCCGGTGGCCGAGGTCGTCCGGGTGCTGTCGCCTGGCGGCGTGCTGCTGATCCTTGGGTACGGAAGGCGCGGCGGTTGGCGGGACCTGCTCGACGAGGTCCGGGACGCGGTCGTGCAGCGGATCGTGCCGCGCGGAATGCAGGCGTGGGAGCAGGCGACGGCCAAGGCCGACCCGCGGGAGACGTGGTCCGGGGTGCGGAACTCGGCGCGGGATTGGCTGACGGCGCCGGCTCGCTGTAGGTGGATTCGGGTCGTGCTCAGGCGGACCGGCGTGCGCGAGGGCTGAACTCGTGCAGCAGGGTGAATGAATCGAGAGCAGCTGACCCGGTTGCTCCGGTGACTTCGATGGCGCTGCCGTGGACACCTCTTGCGCCGCGTCGTCGGGCGTTTACAGCCGCCGCCTCAAACTCGATGAGGGACGCCGTGACAGTTCCAACGAGTAGGACATTACGACCGTCTAGTCCGTCAGCGAAGACCGGGATGTCGAGCGTTCCTCGGTCGAGCAGCGTCACTGCGCCAAGTAGGCGCTGCGCAGCCGCGCCGACGGGGACAAGTATGGGGTGCTCGAACTGGGACGCCCAGTCGATGACTTGCTGCGCGTGGGTCTGGATCTGGGAGTAGCCGACCGTGTCATTGGCTCGGTCCTGCGCTCGGAGAAGGTCCGCAAGGAGTCTGGTCTGGCTGTTGGACATGAGACAAGTATCTTTCTTTGTTGCGAATGGATGAGGGACCTTTGCCCGTGGCGGTTGCAAAGTTTCTTTGTAGAATCCGAGGATGCCATCTCCCACCGACATGACTCCCCCGGCAGTGGCGGAGATGATCGGGTGTAGTCCTCCGACGGTGCGCTCGCTGATCGAGGACGGCCTCTTGCCAGCCGTGGCGATCAAAAAGGCAAAGAAGACCTACTACACGGTCAGCCGGACCGACGTCGAGGCGTACCTCAGGGAGTACGGACCCTTCGCCAAGCGCCAGCCTCAGCGGTCTCGTGGCCAATCCAGTTCGTCGTCGGGCAGTCGGGCCGAGCATCATTCGTTGGTCGAGGAGATCCGGCTACTCCGTGAAGTAGTGGAGGGTCGAGCCGCACCTTCACCCGACGCGCAAGCGGAAGTTGTCGCACTGAGAGAGACGCTGCAGGTTCAGCGAGCCGCGATGGCCGCGCTGCTAGAGGCCGACGATGACCGGTCTGCAGGGGTGAGGTCGCTGCAGGAGGCCATGCGGTGCTTCGAGAGCGCGGACGAGAAGCGCAAACGGGCGATTGGGCTGCTGGACGATGCGATCGGATCACTCACGCTACCCGGCACGATTGCGGGGTTGACCGACTAGTCCGTCGAAGGCGGTCGCGATCGAGTTGCACGGCCGTGACCGCTCGACACCGAACGGCCGCCCATGCCTTGAGCAGTGATTGCACGGACTCAGGAGTGCGCAAGCGCCCCGAGCGCGGCGCTGATGGCGAAGGCGTACTTCTGGGGGATGCCAGGCGAAGCCTTGGCAAGGGTCTTCGCCTCAGCTTCGACGGTGTCCTTGTCTGAACCGCACCACGCACCGAAGTCCTTGCCCGTGCCGAGGTAGGTAAGGACGCACTTGCTTCTGGCTGCGCTTGCAAGCGCGCCCTCGGCGAACATGCGCACCTTCGGGGCCTCCTTCCGGCTCTGGGTTGGAGGGAAGTCCGCGCGCCGGATCGCGACCCGATCGGGCCTTAGGCTGTCGACCTTCGTGCGGATGTTCTCGGCCATGTCGTAGAGACGGGTGCTGAGGTCAGCCTCGTCGTTGGTGATCTCGAACTTGGTCTCGATGACCGGCGAGCCGCTGCTGTCATCAAGCACGACGCCGTAAGCGGTGGCCTTTTGCTCGCCCTCCATCGTCACTGCTATCCCGAAAACGCGCATGTCGAGACCGTAACCTACATGGGTGCTTCAATTCGGCTCCGTCATCGACAACCGCTACGAGGTGCTGGGTCACCTCGGGACAGGCGGTGGTGGGGAGGTGTATCGGGTCCGCGACCTAAACGAGGGCGACGAGGTCGCACTCAAGTTCATTAACCCGACCTCGCCCACACCACTCGGGCCGTGGGAGGAAGCCCAGATCATGCGGCAATTGACCGACCATCACATCCTGCCCATACGCAATGCCTACGCCGCCAGCGGATACGCGATGGTGATCACCGAATTAGCTCGCCACGGCACCATTGAGGACCGCATCAACGCCGAGCCCCTTGGCCTCGACCCCCTCCAGGCGGTCCGGTGGACGCGGCAGGCATGCCAAGGGATCGCTCGCGCCCACGACTCGGGGCTGGTCCACAACGACATCAAGCCCGGCAATCTCTTTCTCACCGAACGAGAAGACTGCCGCGTCGGCGACTTCGGGATGGCTGGCCGACTCGACCCAGCAACCGGAATCGCGCCTGTCTACGGCGGCACGTTCACGACCCTGGCACCAGAAGTCGCCGCAGCATGGTCGAGTGGGCCACAGGCAACACCGGCGAGCGACGTGTACTCCCTCGCGGCTACTGCGTTCTGGATGATCACCGGGCAAACGCCCCACGACCTATCCGGGTTTTCCACCGAGGCTGAGGTCCTCGCCCACCTCAGTTCCGTGCCCACCCGGAAAGTGCGTGACGTGGCACCACATGTGCCAGACACTATCGCTCGCGTCATCGACAGATCGCTCTCCATCGATCCCGCCGACCGCCCCGCGACAGCCCACCAGTTGAGCGCCGACCTCGGTCGGACCATCGCTGGACGTCGCTGGCGACGCACAGATGAGCACACAGGGCACCTTGCCTGCTGGCGGGGCACTCCGTCGGGCAATGGCAGCGTCTACTTGCTCTGTATGGAGCAAGGCAAACGGGCGCCCCAGCGCGTTCTGACGGCTACCCACACGAATAGCGGCCACAAGATAACGAAGGGCTGCGCTCCAGCGACGCGATCCAACTGGCCGGGCGTCGTACGAAGACTCATGCGTCAGCTCGTTTGAGTCCCAAAGACCATCGCCGGTGTGTCGGCGTCTTCCTGAGATCTCAGTGGGACACGTGGTCCGGACGTGGTGTGGGTCAGTCGGCGAGTCAAGAACCAGCATCCTCGGCTATCAGGGACCGCCCTGTAACAAGCCCTCCGCGAACGAGCTATGCCGGGGGGCTCGTTGGTTTCCGAATACGAAGTTGTGATCAGCCGAGTTGCAACGTGCCCCCGCGCAACGGTGACTAGCCAACCTGCAACCCCGCACAAACGCTGGTCACACAACCTGCAATCCGCGCTGGCCAGCCAGAATGATCACAGCTTGTGCAGACTGCTCACGCTCAGTGCAAAGTTACAGCGGAGCTCACTTCAAAAGCTTGGAGAGCCGGCGGTCGGCGAGCGGCTTGCCACCGGTCTGGCAGGTCGGACAGTACTGGAGGCTCGAGTCGGCGAACGACACCTCACGCACGATGTCACCGCAGACCGGGCACGGCTTGCCGGTCTGGGCGTGCACGGCCAGGTGGGACTTCTTCTCGCCCTTGAGCTCGCTCATGGCCAGCCCGCTGGAGCGGGCGACGGCGTCACCGAGCACGTCGCGGATGGCGTCGTACAGGGTCTGGAGCTCGGCGTCGGTGAGGCTGTTGGCGGGCT
>JAOPXF010000229.1 GCA_025965295.1 Nocardioides sp. | reverse complement strand
CGTCGCCGGTGACGACCTCCACCGGCTCGGCGTCGGTGAGGGCGCCCACGTCGCCGACCGAGGCCGGGGTGCCCGCCAGGTAGGCGCCGGCCACGCGGTCCCAGCGCCCGAGGTCGAGCCAGGCGGTGCGCAGGGCGGCCTCGGGCCGGTCGTCGGTGACGGCACCGGCCATCAGCCACCGGCCGTCGGGGTCCAGCCGGCGGGTCAGGGCCAGGGCGCCGACCGCGTCCGTGTCGGCGAGCGAGATCTGCAGGGGCGCGCCGGTGCGCAGCCTGGCGGTGTCGTCGGTCCACGTGTTGACCTGGGTGGCCGCGGTCACGGAGAGCGCCGCCACGACACAGGCCGCCACCAGGATCCGCAGCGGCGTCGCGGCGTCCGCGACGCGCGCCAGCCGGCGGACGGCGAGGAAGCCCGCGAGCGAACCGTGCGTCGTGCGACCCACGGCGGCCCGGGCCGCCAGCCGGATCAGCCAGACCACGACCTGACCGATCGCGAGCCCGACGAGGGCCGGCCCGGCGAGCACGAGAAGGTCGGGGTCCTGGCCCACCACGCCGCTGCGGTAGACGGCGACGACGGCGGCGACGATGACCAGGACGTTCGCGAAGACCGCCGCGGTGGCGGCCGCCCGCGGACGGGCGGCGATGCTGACCTGTTCCGACAGCGGCTCGCGCAGGGCACCGGCCATGCCGACCAGGACGGCGCCCAGGCCGACCACCACGATCGCAGCGCCGGCGAGGAGCGCACTCAGGCCGGGCAGCGCCGCGTCGGCGTCGACCCAGAGTCGCGACGCGAGCCAGGAGCCCGCGGCGCCGAGGACGGTGCCGGCGATCCCGCCCAGGACCAGCACGAGCAGCGGCTCGACGGCGAGCAGCGTGTAGAGCTCGGCGCCCCGGAGGCCGCGCAGGCGGCTCATCGCGATCTCGCCGCGTCGGGCCGAGGCGAGCTCACGGCCGGTGGCCGGCACGGCGACGGCGCCGAGCAGGAGCAGCGGCACGGCCAGCATCGGTGAGGTGCCCGCGCTCTGGGCGAAGCCGATGACGGTGACCGCGCCCGCGACGACCACGACGGTGAGGACCAGCAGCGGCAGCAGCGTCCCCCGCCGGGACCAGGCGCCCCGGAGCGTGCGGGTCATGCAGGGTCGCTCGCGTCGGTGTCACCGGTGCTGCCGGTGTTGCTGCCGGGGCTGCCGGACCGCGGGCGGCGGAACGCCGCGTCGTCGCTGCGGTGCCGGGGCGGCGCCACCGGCTGCGGCTCCAGGACCGGTGCCGAGCGCTGCTCGACGGGCGGCTCGGGCGGCTCGGGCGGCTCGGGCGGCTCGGGCGTCCGCGGCTCGGGATCGAAGTGCGGGGGCGCCGCCTCCGCGATGATCCGGCGCTCGGGTCGCGCGAACTGCTGGAGGTCGACCGGGGCGACGTGGTCGGTGAGCCGGCCCTCGTCGAGGACGTAGTGCGCGTCGCACGCGTCGACGACGGCCGGGTCGTGGGTGGCGACCACGACGACGGCGCCGCGCTCCGCCTCCTTGCGGAGCTCGGCCAGGACCAGGCCGCGGTTGCCCTCGTCGAGCTCGCTCGTGGGCTCGTCGGCGAGCAGCACGGCCGCGCCGACGACCAGCCCGCGCGCACAGGCGACGCGCTGCATCTGCCCACCGGACAGCTCCTCGACCTGCCGGTCGCCCAGGTCGGCGATGTGGAACCTCGCCAGCGCCGCCTCGGCGCGCTCGTCGGCCTCGTCCGGTTTCACGCCGCGCGCGCGCAGGGCGACGGAGACGTTCTCGCGCGCGGACAGGATCGGGACCAGGCCGTAGACCTGGAGGACGAACGCCACCTCCGGCCGCGGGTCGCCGGTGCCGAGCCACATCGGGCGGTCGTCGTACGACGCGGTGCCGGACGTGGCCTCGATCAGGCCGCCGGCGATCGAGAGCAGCGTGGTCTTGCCCGAGCCGCTCGGCCCGGAGAGCGCGGTCACCTCGCCGGCGCGGAACTCGAGGGTGACGTCGTCGAGCAGCCTGCGAGACATGACGTACGTGATCGCGTCGAGACGGAGGGCGGTCACGCACCCTCCCCGTGCGCCTCGGCGAGGTGTCCCTCGGCGGCGAGCTCCTCGGGGTGCTGGTCCGGGGGCCGGGAGACCACGAGCCGGTCCTGGTCCTCGGGCTCGATCCGGACCAGGGTGCCCTGCGGCCACTGGTCAGCGAGGTGGGTGGGCAGGTGCACGACGCCCTCGGCGCCGATCACGACGTACTCCGCGCCGTCGCGCCCCTCCTGCCCCACCCGGCCGCCCTTCATGGTGACCGTGCGGGGGAAGGTCGCGGCGACCTCGGGCTGGTGGGTGACCACGATGATCGTGGTGCCGAGCTCGGTGCCGAGGTCGTGCAGCAGCGCGACGACCTCGTCGCGGTCCTCGTGGCTGAGCTGGCTGGTGGGCTCGTCGGCCAGCAGCAGGGCCGGGTTGGTCGACACCGCGCAGGCCAGCGCGAGCCGTTGGCGCTGGCCGCCGGACATGGTCGAGACGACCTGGTCGAGCTGCTCGTGCAGCCCGACCCGACGGAGCAGGTCGACGTCGGGGACGGCGGCGCGGCGCTCGGAGCCGCTCATCGCCA
>JAOPXF010000072.1 GCA_025965295.1 Nocardioides sp. | reverse complement strand
CCTCCCGCTCGGTGGCCGCCCGCGGCGAGCCGGCCTCGGCCGCCGCGCGCTTGCCCGCACCCGCCGCGAAGAAGCGCGCCCACTCGGCCAGCTCGGGTGCCACCTCGGACAGCAGAACCCAGGCGTTCTTCTGGGGGCGCCGCCGGGTCGGCGTGGGGTGGGCTCGCGCCGCGAGCAGGGCGGCGGCGGCGCGGAGCGCCGCGACGTGGGCACAGGCGTAGCGGGTCGGCACCTCGTCGGAGGCGATCGCCTCGCTCAGCGACTCGGCCGCGCGCGAGAGGTAGGAGTGGGTGGTGGCGGGGAGGGCGTAGGGGTTCACCCCGTGGTGCTCGGTCATCGCGATCACCCTCAGTCCGCGCAGCCCACGAGCTGCCAGCGCCCGTTGCTCCAGTCGAAGGAGAGGTCGAAGACCCCGCCGCCGTCGGGCACCCCGTCGGCCCCGACGGCCCGGCCACGGCCGGCCTCCACGCGCCACAGCTCCCGCTCGACGACGAGGTCCTGGGCGACGCCGCCCCCCGTGCCCGGCCCGTCATCCGGCCCGTCGGAGCCGATCACCGCCTGCACGCCGGGCGACTGCCACCAGGGGGACGTCTCCACCCAGTGCGCGAGCACCGCCCGCACCTTCCACAACCGGCCGCGCCACAGGAACTGCTCGGGACCCTCGACACCGGTCACCCAGCCCTTGCGCACGTCCACGGGGTCGTCGTACCGCCTCATCCGCTCGTCCTCTCCACAGCGCCGCGAGGGTGCCGGCCCGGCGGGGACGGGGGTCGAGGTCACCCCCGCCGGGTGGCGTTCGAACAGATGTTCGAACAACGGGAACGGTACACCCGGGCACGGACAGTGCGTCAAGCCCCGGGGCGCTCGGAGGCCTCCGGGTGGGCGGCGAGCCAGGCGCCGCGCAGGTAGGCGCTGGAGTCGCGGTGCCACAGGAAGACCAGCAGCAGGAGGTCCAGCAGGATCGTGAGCAACGAGAGCACCAGGAACAGCGGGGGCGGGCTGGTCCGCAGCCCGGCCATCGAGGCCAGGGCGGTGAAGACCACGAGCCCGCTCAGCGAGATCCGGGCCCAGCTGTGGCCGTCGCGGAAGAACATGATGAGGACGCCGGCCAGGCAGGCGAAGACCACGAACAGCACGATCGCCACCGGCACGAACGCCGGCGGGCTCAGCGAGCTGGTGGCGAGCTCGGCCTCGTTCCCCTCCTCCCAGGACCGCACCAGCTCGTCGCGGAACACGACCGTCAGCAGGGCGGTCAGACCGCTCAGCGCGACCAGGGCCACGAGGACCCGGATCGCGTTGGTCACCGAACCCGGCTGTTGCCGACTCATCTGTTCGCTCCTCGCCCGAGAAAATCGATCTGTGTGAGGTGGTGCGCTGGCTAGGGTCGCAGTATGACGACCGAGCACCCGACGATCACCCGATTTCGAGACGAGCACGCGCGCCGCGGAGGGACCGGCCGGGTGGTCATTCTCCCCGACGCCGTCCACACCGCGGCACTGGCCGCCGAGGCGCTCGGGTGCGAGGTGGGCGCGATCGCCAACAGCCTGATCTTCGACGCCGACGGCTCGCCCGTGCTGATCCTCACGTCCGGCGCCCACCGCGTCGACACCGAGAAGGTCGCCGCCGCCGTCGGTGTCGAGACGCTGAGGCGCGCGAAGCCCGAGTTCGTCCGCGAGCACACCGGCCAGGTGATCGGCGGGGTCTCCCCCATCGGGCACCCCGCCCCGGTGCCGACGTACCTCGACCCGTGGCTGCGCCGGTACGACGTCGTCTGGGCCGCCGCCGGACACCCGGCCGCGGTGTTCTCCTCGACGTACGACGAGCTGCTCGCGCTGACCGGCGCCACCGAGATCGAGGTCGCGTAGACCGTGGAGTCCCTCCCCCTGGTCTTCTCGAGCGGCTGGGCCAGCGGCGTCAACGCCTACCTCGTCGTGCTGGTGCTCGGCATCGCCGAGCGGGTGAGCGACGTCAGCACCGTCCCGTCCGTCCTCGGCCGCTGGGACGTGCTGGGGGTGGCCGGCTTCCTGTACGCGATGGAGTTCGTCGCCGACAAGATCCCGTACGTCGACTCGACCTGGGACGTCGTCTCCACGCTGATCCGGCCCACGGCCGGCGCGGTGATCGGCGTCCTGCTCGCGGGCGAGGCCGACTCGCTCGAGCAGGCCGTCGCCGGCGCGGTGGGCGGCGGCACGGCGCTGCTCTCCCACCTCGTCAAGGCGGGTGGCCGCCTGGCGATCAACTCCTCGCCGGAGCCGGTCACCAACATCACCGCCAGCGTGGTCGAGGACTTCGCCGTGCTCGGCGTGGTCTGGTTCGCGATCGAGCACCCCCGGACCGCCGCGGCGATCGCGGGCGTGCTGCTCGCGGCCGGACTGGTGATGCTCTGGTTCGTCGCGAAGCTGGTGCGCCGGGGCTGGCGCCGATGGAAGGCGCGTCCCCGATGAGGCTCACCGACCCCGCCGTCCGCGCCGAGGTCACCGCGCGGCTCGGGGATCTCTACGCCGGGCGGCCGGTGGTCCTCGGGCCCGGCATCCTCGCCGGCTTCGCCTCGCTGGTCGGGTGGCTGCGCGAGCTCGGCTGCCCGTGCCTGGTCGTGTCGACGGCGCGCGGCGCCGGCCCCGTCCCGGCCGACGACGACTGCGTGGTGGTCGAGGTGACGCCGCCGCCGACCGCGTCGTTGACCGACGAGCTCCGGGTGCACGACCGGCTGGCCCGGAACCTGCCCCCGCACGCCGTGAGCGCCATCGAGTCGTTCGACGCCGAGCGCCGCGGCACCTGGTGGACGTCCCCGTTCGTCACGACCGACGAGCCGATCCTCGGCCGGCCGGTCACGGGTGGCCGGCCTGCGTCGTTCCTCGCGCTCGAGGACAAGATGCTCGCCGACGCCGTCTGGGAGGCGGCCTCGGTGCCGGCCGCGCCGTACCGGATCGTGCCGGTCGACGACCATGCCCTCGCCCACGCCACCGAGGAGCTGGCGGGGCCGCTCGGGGCGGTGTGGTCGGGTGACGCCCGCGACGGGTTCAACGGCGGCGGCAACTACGTGCGCTGGGTCGTGGACGACGGCGACCGGGCGTCGGCGCTCGCCTTCTTCAAGCCGCGTTGCGACCGGGTGCGCGTGATGCCGTTCCTCGACGGCGTGCCGTGCTCGATCCACGGCTTCGTCCTGCCGGGCGGCACCGCGGCCTTCCGGCCGGTCGAGATCGCGATGCTGCGCAAGGTGGCCGACCGGACGTTCGTCTACGGCGGCCTCGGCACGTCGTGGGACCCGCCACCGGCCGACCGCGACGAGATGCGCGACGCCGTACGCCGCGTGGGCGCGCACCTGCAGTCGGCGCACGGCTACCGCGGGGCGTTCGGCATCGACGGCGTCCTCACCGCCGACGGGTTCCGGCCCACCGAGCTCAACACCCGGATGTCGGCCGGCGCGACCCTGATCGCGGAGGTGGACACGCGCTTCTTCGCGCTGCTGCAGACCAACCTGGTCGCGGGGGTCGACACCGGCCTGACCCCGGCCGACCTGGAGGCCATGGTCGACCTGATGGACGCCCGGCGCACGGGCAAGGCCGTGGTGGTCGCCGAGGGGCCCAAGGTCGGCGGTGACTTCTCGTTCCCCGTCGCCTGGGACGGCACCGTGTTCTCGCGCTCCGAGGACGAGACCGGCAACACGCTGGTGATCGCGGACACCCCGTCCGGCTTCTTCGCCAAGGTCGACCCGTGCGTCGCGCTCACCCCCGGACAGCGGCTGGCCGCGGTCAACGTGGCACTGATGGCCTTCGTGGATCGCGAGTACGCCTCCGGCTTCGGGGTGCTCGAGGCCGCGCCCGACCTCCGCTGAGGCCGGTCCGGTCCGGGCGTGCGGCACCGAGCCGTAGGGTTCACGCCATGGCGAGGGTGGTGGTGGTCGGAGGTGGCTTCGGCGGCCTGGCCTCCGCCGTACGCCTGGCGAAGCTGGGCCACGACGTCACGCTCGTCGAGCAGGCTGCCACGCTGGGCGGCGCCCTCTCGTTCGAGACCGAGGACGGCTTCGCCTGGGACGCCGGCCCGAGCTGGACGCTGCTGCCCGCGGTGATCCGCGACCTGTTCCGCAAGTCCGGTCGGCCGGTCGAGCGCGAGCTCGACCTGGTCCCGCTCGACGTGGTGCGCGAGCACCGCTTCGAGGACGAGACGTCGGTGCGCGTGCCCGGGGGCTCGCGGGCCGCGCAGCTCGCGGCCTTCGACGAGCTCGAGCCCGGCCTGGGCCAGGAGTGGGTCGACCACGTGGCGTCGTACTCCGACGACTGGGAGGTGCTGCGGCGCGGCTACCTCGAGACCCCGTGGGAGCCGGACTCCGTCCCGAAGGACCTCGCCGTCCGGCTGGACAGCCGCGAGGTGCTGCACAAGCGGCTGCGCCGGACGTTCAGGGACGAGCGGCTGCGGCTGGTCGCCGGCCACCCGTTCGTCGCCGAGGGCCACGACCTGCGCAACGTGCCCGCCTGGCTGGGCGTCACGGCGTACCTCGAGCAGCGCTTCGGCGCCTGGACGGTGCCGGGCGGCATGGCCACGCTGGGCGCGACGCTCGCCGAGCGGCTGGTGACGCGCAAGGTCACCGTGCTCACCTCCACCCACGCCACCGATCTTGTCGTCCGCGACGGGCGCGTCGCCGCCGTGGCCACCACCGCCGGCGAGCTCGACGCCGACGTCGTGGTCTGCGCGGTCGACCCGCGCCGGCTGCCCCAGCTGGCGGTGCACGTCCGGCGAACCATGCCGGCGATCCCGCCGGTGGTGAGCCACCTCGGGCTCGAGGGCGAGCTCCCCGAGCTGCCGCACGAGCTGGTGCTGCACGGCGACCCGATGATCGTCGTGCGCACCGGAGGCCGGGCCCCCGAGGGGTGCCAGGCGTGGACGGTGCACGGCCGCGGCCGGCTCGCCGAGGACATGCTGCGGGCCCTGGCCCGGCTCGGCATCGACGTGCGGCAGATCGTCGTCACCCGCATCGTCCGCTCGCCGCGCGACCTTGTCGAGCGGAGTGGCGGCTCGCCGATGGGGCTGCTGTGGCAGGGCCGCTCGACCGTGCGGCGGCGGCT
>JAOPXF010000223.1 GCA_025965295.1 Nocardioides sp. | reverse complement strand
TGCCGCCGATCGACATCCTCTGGTCCTTCGCCAAGCTGCTCTTCCTCGCCGCGGCGATCATCCTGATCCACTGCTACTACGGCTACACCGCGTCCGGCGGGCCGGCCGGGGTCGGGATGGCGGTGGGGCGCGCGATCCGCACCAGCATCGTGACCGTCGTCGTCGCCGACTTCTTCCTGAGCTTCGCGATCTGGGGCTCCACCACCACCGTGCGGATCACGGGGTGATCGCATGCTGGTGAACATCCATCACGACACCCCGGCCGAGCACCGACGGCTGCTGGTGGCCGGGGTCGCCTTCGTCACCGTGATCGCGCTGCTCATCGCCTTCTCCATCGCGGTCTACCAGAAGGTCTTCGACACGGTCACGACCGTGACGATCCAGGCCGACCGGGCCGGGCTCCAGCTCGCCAAGTTCGGCGACGTGCGGATCAACGGCGTCCTGGTCGGCCAGGTCCGGGAGATCTCCGAGGTCGGCAACCAGGCCTCGATCAAGGTCGCCCTCCAGCCGGACGCGGCCCGGCAGATCCCCGAGAACGTCGACGTGCAGATCCTGCCGACCACGCTCTTCGGCCAGAAGTTCATCTCGTTCGTGGCCCCCGACCACCCGTCGTCGGCGTCGCTCTCCGACGGTGACGTGATACCCGCGGACCGCGTCGAGACGAACGTCGAGCTGAGCCGGATCCTCGCCAACCTCTTCCCGCTGCTGCGCTCGGTGCAGCCGGCCGACCTCAACGCGACCCTGAACGCGCTCGCCACCGCGCTCGGCGGCCGCGGCGAGCAGCTGGGGGAGACCCTCGACAAGCTGGACTCCTACCTCGGCGCCATCGACAACCACCTGCCGACCCTGCGCCAGGACCTGGTCAAGCTCGCCCAGGTGGCCGACACGTACGACGTGGCCGCCCCGGACCTGATCGGCGTGCTCGACAACATCACCGTGACCAGCAAGACGATCCTCGAGAAGCGCCGGGACCTCGACACGTTCTTCGGAGACATCCAGGGGCTCTCCGACGTCAGCAGGCGGATCCTCTCGGACAACGAGGCCAACATCATCCAGGTCGGCCGGGTGACCGAGCCGATCACCCGGCTGCTCGCGGTCTACTCGCCGGAGTACCCCTGCCTCCTGCGCGGCATGGCGCGCTACGCCCCCCGCCTGGCCAAGGTCTTCGAGGGCGACCAGGTCAAGCAGTACATCGAGTTCGGGACCCAGCAGTACCGCGCCTACGACCAGCGGGACAAGCCGGTCTACGGCGAGGTCGGCCACGGCCCCTGGTGCCTCGGCCTGCCCTACCCGCCCGTGCCGGTCCCGCCGGTGCCGCTCGACGACGGCAGCGACATCGACTCCAACCCGCCGGACAGCAACCTGCCTGGTGCGCAGCGGTCGAGCACCTCCTCGACCGACCCCACGAGCGGGTACGCCGGCACCGACGCCGACAAGAGCATCGTCAATGCCCTGCTGGCCGGTGAGTCCGGGCGCCCGGCTGACAGCTACGGCTCCCTCGGCTCGCTGTTGTACGGGCCCGTGGTCCGCGGCGCGGGGGTGAGCTCGTGAGCCGCAACTCCACGACCATCGCCGCGGCCGTCAAGCTCGGCATCTTCACGATCTGCTCGGTCCTGGTCACGGGCCTGCTGGCGGCCATCATGGGCAACATCGGCTTCGGCGGCGGCAAGGAGTACAAGGCGGTCTTCAGCACCGCGTCGATGCTCGAGAAGGGCGATGACGTCCGGATCGCGGGGGTGAGTGTCGGCGAGGTCAAGAACGTCGAGCACTACGACCGCAACAACGCGCTGGTGACCTTCCGGATCAAGGACGAGATCCAGCTGACCACCGCCTCGCGGGCCGAGATCCGCTTCCTCAACCTCGTCGGTGACCGTTACCTCGCGCTCGAGGAGGGATCCGACTCCGGTGCCGAGCCGCTCGCGGCGGACGCCACCATCCCCATGTCCCAGACCAGCCCGGCGCTCGACCTGACGGTCCTCTTCAACGGCTTCCAGCCGCTCTTCCAGGCGCTGAACCCGACCCAGGTCAACGAGCTGAGCATGAACCTCGTGCAGGTCCTCCAGGGCGAGGGCGGCACGGTCCAGGGGCTGCTCGCCAAGACGGCCTCGCTGACCAACACCCTGGCCGACCGCGACCAGCTGATCGGGCAGGTGGTCACGAACCTGGGCCAGACGCTCGACACCGTCGACAAGCACCACGAACAGCTGACCAGGCTGATCGTCGAGCTCAAGGGCTGGATGTCGAACCTGGCCCGCGACCGGTCAACGATCGGGTCGTCGCTCGAGAACATCGCGAGCCTGACCGCCGTCGTGGCCGACCTGGTCAAGAGCGGGCGCCCGCACCTCAAGGGCGACGTCGCCGAGCTGCGCAGGCTCGCGGGCCTCCTCAACCGGCCGAGGAACCGCGCGGTGCTCGTGGAGCTGCTCGACCGGCTGCCCGAGACGCTCACCGACCAGACCCGGACCGGCACCTACGGATCCTGGTACAACTACTATCTCTGCGGCTTCTCCGGGAAGATCACGCTGCCCGTCTCCGTCCTCGACGACATCCCCGGGATCAAGAACCTCCAGGACCAGCTCAACAACCTGGACTTCCACTCGACGGCTGCGCGGTGCAACTGATGAGGCGGACGTCGTGAGGCGCTACAGCGAGGCCCAGGTACTGCGCGCCGGCGCGATGACGGTCGTGCTGCTGCTGCTCGTCATGGTGGCGGCCTTCAACCTGTCGAAGTTCCCGGGCTTCGGCGGCGACTCCTACCGGGCGGAGTTCTCCGACGCCAGCGGACTGCACAAGGGCAACATGGTGCAGGTCGGCGGCATGCGGGTCGGACGGGTCCAGAAGGTCGAGCTGGAGCACAGCAACAAGGTGCTGGTGACGTTCGAGGTCGAGCACGGCGTCGAGTTCGGCACCGACAGCGAGGCGTCGATCGAGGTGCTCAACCTCCTCGGTGAGAAGTACCTCCAGCTCACGCCCGCCGGCTCCGGTCAGCTGTCGTCCGACGACGTGATCCCGGTGAGCCGCACCGAGTCGGCGTACGACATCGTCGGCGTCTTCGGTGACCTGACCACGACGACCGAGCGGATCGACACCGACCAGCTCGAGAAGGCACTCGACGTCGTCTCCGACACCGTCGACGCGGCCGGGCCGGAGATCCACGCGAGCTTCCAGGGCATCTCGCGGCTCTCCGAGAGCGTGGCGTCGCGGGACGCCGAGATCCAGGCGCTCTTCGAGAGCTCGCGGGGTGTGACCCAGGTGCTCGCCGACCGCAGCGACGACATCGTCGACCTGATGAAGCACAGCGACCTGGTCTTCAAGGAGCTCCAGCGCCGCAAGGCCGCGATCCACCGGCTCCTCGTCAACGCCCGGATCCTGGGTCAGCAGCTGCGCGGTGTCGCCCAGGACAACCGGGCACAGATGGCCCCGGCCCTGCACGAGGTCGACGACCTCCTCGACCTGCTGAACAGCATGGAGAAGGAGATCAAGGCCACCCTTCACGACCTCGGTCCCTACGCCGCGATCCTCGGGAACATCATCGGCACCGGACCGTGGTTCGACTCCTACGTCGTGAACCTCGCGGCCATCCCCACGGGCGAGTTCCAGCCCGGGAACCCGGGCGGGTGACGGCCATGTGGGGTCGGGTGAACGCGAAGGGCCTGGCGGTCGGGATCGCCCTGGTGCTGCTGACCGTCACGTTCTTCACCGTCCGCGGGGGGGACCAGACGAAGACCGTGACCGCGCACTTCCCGCGGGCCGTCAGCATCTACGAGGGCAGCGACGTCCGGATCCTCGGGGTCAACGTCGGCCGGGTCACGGCCGTGGTGCCCGAGGGCAACTCGGTGCGCGTCGAGATGCGGTACGACGCCCAGTACCAGGTGCCCGCCGACGCCAAGGCCGTGATCGTCACCCCGACCCTGGTCGCCGACCGGTTCGTGCAGCTCACCCCGGCGTACACCGGAGGCGACCTGATGGCCGACGACGCCGACATCCCGCTGCCCGACACCGGGGTGCCGGTCGAGCTCGACCGGATCTACGCGAGCCTGCGCGACCTCGCCGAGGCCCTGGGCCCGAACGGCGTCAACAAGGACGGCACCCTCGACCACCTGCTCGAGGCCAGCGCGCGGAACCTGGACGGTGAGGGCCGGCTCGGCAACGAGATGATCAACAACCTCTCGGCCGCCTCGCAGACGTTCGGCGAGGGCTCGGGCGACCTGTTCGCGACCGTCAGCAGCCTGGCGAAGTTCACCGAGGTGCTCGGCACCAACGACAGGCTCGTGCGGGCCTTCATCAAGGACCTCGCCGGCGTCTCGTCGTCCCTCGTGAGCGAGCGGGTGGAGCTCGAGCGGGCCCTGGCGTCCGTGGCGCGGGCGGTCGGCACCGTGAAGACGTTCGTGCACGACAACCGCGAGGCCCTGGTCACCGACCTCGAGAAGCTCACCCGGGTCATGAAGAACATCGACTCCGAGCGGAGCAGCATCGACACCACCCTGCGCGTCGCCCCGGTCGCCCTCGGCAACCTGTCGCTGGCGTTCAACACCAAGTCGGGGTCGATCGGCTCGCGCCTGGGCACCAAGGGCAACGTCGCCGATGCCGACGGCTTCCTCTGCGCGGTCGTCCAGCAGTCCGACATGCCGAAGGCCAGCAAGGACCTCGCCTGCTCGATCTTCGCCCAGATCCTCGAGCCGCTCGAGGACCAGTCGGGCGCCAACGGCAAGGCCACGACGCCCGGGAAGGCGCCGACGCCGGCCGGCCTCGACCCGGCGGCGAGCGGCACCCAGGCGCGGTACTCCGGTGACCAGACCGCGACGCTGCCCGAGCTCCTCGGGGGGCCCCGGTGACGCGCCCCTTCTCCCGCTGGGCCCCGGCGCTCGCCGCCGCGGTCGCGCTGCTCCTGTCGGGCTGCCAGTTCGACGGCGCCTACGACCTGCCGTTGCCCGGCTCACCGGTCAACGACGACAACTCCTACGAGGTGACCGCGGAGTTCGCCGACATCCTCAACATCGTCCCGAAGTCACCCGTGATGGTCGACGACGTCACCGTCGGGGAGGTGACCGACGTCGAGCGGGTCGGCTGGAACGCCACGGTCACGATGCGGGTGCGCAACGACGTCGAGCTCCCCGCCAACGCCGTCGCCGACATCCGCCAGGTCAGCCTGCTCGGCGAGAAGTACGTCGCCCTCGAGGCGCCGACGGACGACACCGCCGAGGGGAGGCTCTCGGACGGCGACACCATCCCGCTGTCGTCCACCGGCCGGAACCCGGAGGTCGAGGAGGTCCTCGGCGCGCTGTCGTTCCTGCTCAGCGGCGGCGGGGTCGGCCAGCTCGGCACCATCACGGAGGAGCTCAACAACGTGATGAACGGCCGCACCGAGCGGCTCAAGCACCTGATGGGCTCCCTCGAGAACGTCGTCGGCACCCTCGACGACCAGAAGGCCGACATCATCCGGGCGATGGAGTCGATGAACAACCTGACCGCGACGCTCAACGAGGAGCGCACGACGATCGGTGACGCCCTCGACGTCATGGGCCCGGCGGTCGCGGTCCTCTCCGACCAGCACGACGAGCTGATCTCGATGCTCAGGTCGCTCGACCGGCTCGGCGTCGTCGGGACGCGGGTCATCGGGGCCAGCAAGGACGACCTGGTCAAGACGCTCGCGGAGCTGCGGCCCGTGCTCAGCAAGCTCAACGAGGCCGGCGACGCGCTGGCGCCCGGCATCGCGCTCGCGGTCAGCTTCCCGTTCCCCAAGGAGGCCGGCGAGATCGTCAAGGGCGACTACGCGAACACCAGCATCCGGGCCGACCTGAGCCTCGAGAACTTCATCGCCAACACACCCGGCGGCCCCGGCACCCCGATCCCGCCGATCGAGCCGCCCGACCCCGGCCAGGTCCTGACCGACGTCCAGAAGTGCCTGAAGAGCGGCGACCTGACCAGCAAGGCCTGCGCCAAGGTCCTCAAGGGCCTCGACTCCTACAACAAGCTCAAGAAGGCCTGCAAGAAGAAGAAGAACAAGGACAACGAGGTCTGCCAGGTCATCAACCAGGTGCCCGACGGCCCCGGCATCCCGGACATCCCGGGGCTGCCGCCGCTCCCCGGCCTGGGCAGGCTCGACGACGCGCTCGCCAGCGGCGAGCCCTCCCCGTCGTACTCCTGGTCGGCGCTCTACGGGGGGACGCCATGACCCGCGGCGTGAAGGTCCGGATCGCGGCGTTCCTGGTGCTCAGCGCCGTGGGCATCGTCTACGTCACCGCGTCCTACCTCGGCTTCGTGGACAAGGTGCTCGGCCGCGGCCTGGCCATCCACGCGACGCTGCCGACGTCGGGCGGTCTCTTCGAGGGCAGCGAGGTGACCTACCGCGGCGTGAAGATCGGCAAGGTGTCGGCGATGCACGCGACCCGCGACGGGGTCACGCTCGACCTCGCGCTGCGCGACGGCA
>JAOPXF010000209.1 GCA_025965295.1 Nocardioides sp. | reverse complement strand
CGGGCACCGTCTGGCGCAGCGTGCGGTAGGCGTCGGTGAGGTAGCGCAGCACCAGCCCCTCGGAGCGGGCGAGCTGGTAGCGGCCGACGAAGTCGGTGAAGCTCATCCCCTGCTCGTACATCTCCCGGACGATCGTCTTCGGCGACAGCGCGTCCTCCGGCAGCCACGGGTGCCGCTGGCGGTAGATCTCGTACGTCGCCTCGAGCAGCTCGGCGAGCGGCTGCGGCCAGGTGACGGCGTCCAGGAGCGCCATCCGCTCCTCGTACTCGAGGCCGTCGGCCTTCATCTCCGCGACCGCCTCGCCGCGGGCGGCGTGCTGCTGGGCCATCAGGATCTGCCGCGGCGCCTCCAGCACCGCCTCGATGACCGAGACGATGTCGAGCGTGTAGTCCGGGCTCTCGGGGTCGAGCACGTCCAGCGCGGCCAGCGCGAAGTGCGCGAGCGGCTGGTTGAGCGCGAAGTCCACCGGGAGGTCGACGGTCAGGATGTAGCGGCGGCCCAGCTCGTCGACCTCGTCGAGCCTGGTGAGGGTCTCGGAGTGCACGAGGCTGCGGGCCAGCCGCAGCGCCCGTCTGGTGAGCCGCACCTGGCTGCGCCGGTCCTCGTGGTTGTCCTGGAGCAGCCGGCGCAGGACCGGGAAGGCGTCCTCCTCGCGGGCCAGCACGTTGATGAGCATCGCGTTGTCGACCTTCATCCGGCTGACCAGCGGCTCCGGCTCGCCCGCGACCAGCTTGTCGAAGGTCTGGTCGGTCCACACGACGGCGCCCTCGGGGGGCTTGCGCAGCTGCGCCTTGCTCTTACGCTTGGCCTGCTTCTCGACGCTCATGGCGGCGTTCTTGGCGTCCGCCTTCGCCTTCGCCTTCTCGTTCTCGATGGTGTGCTCGGGCGCCTGCACGACGACGTACCCGGCCGTGTCGAAGCCGGCCCGGCCCGCCCGGCCGGCGATCTGGAGGAACTCCCGCGCGCGCAGCACCCGCGACTTGTTGCCGTCGAACTTCGCCAGCCCGGTGAAGAGCACCGTGCGGATCGGCACGTTGATGCCGACTCCGAGGGTGTCGGTGCCGCAGATGACCTGGAGAACCCCGGACTGGGCGAGCTGCTCGACCAGCCGGCGGTAACGCGGCAGCATCCCGGCGTGGTGGACGCCGATGCCGTTGCGGACCAGCCGCGACAGGGTCTTGCCGAAGCCGGCGCCGAAGCGGAAGGCGCCGATCTTCTCGGCGATCGCGTCGCGCTCCTCCCGCGAGAGCCTCGGGCCGCCCGAGCTCGGCGACAGCAGGGAGGTGGCGTGCTCGACCGCGGCCGCCTGGGTGAAGTGCACGACGTAGACCGGAGCCTGCTGGGTGGCGACGAGCTCCTCGAGCGTCTCGGCGAGCGGCGTCATCGCGTAGCTGAAGGTCAGCGGCACGGGGCGTACGGCGTCGTCGACGACCGAGGTCGCCCTGCCGTTGCGGCGCGTCAGGTCGTCCACGAAGCGGGTGACGTCGCCCAGGGTCGCCGACATCAGCAGGAACTGCGCCTGCGGCAGCTCGATGAGCGGGACCTGCCAGGCCCAGCCGCGGTCGGGCTCGCCGTAGAAGTGGAACTCGTCCATCACCACCAGGCCGACGTCGGCTCCCCGGCCCTCGCGCAGCGCGATGTTGGCGAGCACCTCGGCCGTGCAGCAGATGATGGGCGCGTCGGGGTTGACCGCGGCGTCACCCGTCAGCATCCCGACGTTCTCCGCGCCGAAGACCTCGCAGAGCGCGAAGAACTTCTCGCTCACCAGCGCCTTGATCGGCGCGGTGTAGAAGCTCACCTGGTCGGCCGCGAGGGCGGCCGCATGGGCGGCGACGGCCACCAGCGACTTCCCGGACCCGGTCGGGGTCGCGAGGATGACGTTGTTGCCGGCCAGCAGCTCGAAGACCGCCTCGTCCTGGTGCGGGTAGAGCGTGAGTCCCTGGGTCTCCACCCAGCCGGTGAAGGCGTCGTACACAGCATCGGGTCCCCCGCTGCGCGGCACCCAGTCGGCGCTCACTCGCGAGCCCGCGGGTGCGCGGTCGCGAAGACCTCGCGGAGGTTCTCGACCGTGACCAGCGTGTAGACCTGTGTGGTCGTGACCGACGCGTGGCCCAGCAGCTCCTGGACGACCCGCACGTCGGCGCCGCCGTCGAGCAGGTGCGTGGCGAACGAGTGGCGCAGCGTGTGCGGGGAGACGTCACGGGTCACGCCGGCCCGCTCGGCCGCGCGGACCAGCACCGCCCATGCCGACTGCCGCGAGAGCCGGCCACCACGGGCGTTGAGGAAGAGGGCGCCGCCGGTGGTGGCGGGTCCCTTCCCGGTCGCGCCGGCCGACACCAGCTCGGGCCGCCCGCGCACGAGGTAGTGGTCGACCGCCTCGCGGGCGTAGGACCCGACCGGCACCAGCCGCTCCTTGCTGCCCTTGCCGCGCAGCAGCACGGTGCCGTCGACCTGGTCGAGGTCGTCGACGTCGAGGCCGACCGCCTCGGAGATCCGGGCACCGGTGCCGTAGAGCACCTCGAGCAGCGCCCGGTCGCGCAGGGCCAGCGTCGTGCCCGCGGCCCCGGCCGCCTCGAGGATCGCCTCGACGTCGGAGAGTGGCAGAGCCTTGGGCAGCCGCTTGGCCGGCGCGGGCGGCTTCACCGCTCCCGCGGGGTCGGTGTCGGTCATTCCGTCGCGCACCGCGAACCTGTGGAACCCCCGCACCGCGACCAGGGTCCGCGCCGCCGACGTCGAGCTCAGCGGGGGGTGCTCCCCGTCACCCTCGCGCAGCCGCATCAGGAACCCGGACACGGTGGCCTCCGAGACGCCCCCGAGGTCGTCGATGCCGGCCCCGGCGAGGTACTGCCGGTAGCGCCGCAGGTCGCGCCGGTAC
>JAOPXF010000199.1 GCA_025965295.1 Nocardioides sp. | reverse complement strand
GGCGCGGCGGCGCTCGGTCTCGGAGGCGCCGCGCTGGCCAACCGCAACGCCGGCGCCGGCGACCCCACGATCGACAAGCTCGCCAGCACCAACCACCGTGGCAGCAGCGGCACCGACGTCAAGGAGCTCCAGGAGCGCCTGACCCAGGCCGGCTACGACACCAAGGGTGCGGACGGCAAGTGGGGTCAAAACACACAGGCTGCCTACGACGCCTACCGCCACGACAACCCGCTGCCGATCCAGGCGGGCAGCGGCTACACCAGCCCCAACGGCTTCGACTACAACCAGGTCTCGGGCGTGCGCGGCAACTCGAACGTCACCCCGGAGTTCCTGCGGGGGGTCGAGGGTGTCGCCCAGCGCGTCGGTGCCCGGCCCGAGCACCTGATGGCCGCGATGAGCTTCGAGACCGGCGGCACGTTCGCGTCCGACGTCCGCAACCCGCGGAGCAGCGCGACCGGCCTCATCCAGTTCATGGACGGCACCGCTCGCGGGCTCGGCACCACTACGGGTGACCTGGCCCGGATGACGCCCACCGAGCAGCTCACCTACGTCGAGCGCTACTTCGAGCCCTACCGGGGCCGTCTGGGCGACCTGGAGAGCGTCTACACGACGATCCTCTCCGGCCGGCCGCACGAGGCGGGCGACGTGCTGTTCAGCCAGGGCCAGGCGGCCTACGGGCCCAACCGCGAGCTCGACTTCAACCACGACGGACGGATCACCGCGGCCGAGGCCACCTCCGCCGTCCGCAACCGGCTGGGCCACTGACCAGTCCCTGATCCACCACCGATTTCACCCAGCGAACCATCCACCAGAGAAGTAGTAACCACGAAGGAGAAGAACCATGGCCATGAAGGGTATGGACATCGAGGCCGGTCGTCAGTCGGCGCAGCAGATCACCCAGGGCGCCTCCGAGCTCGAGCAGCTCACGGGACGTCTGACCCAGTCGATCGAGGGCTTCGAGTGGGTCGGCCCGGACGCCGAGCGCACCCGTCAGGCCTGGCAGTCCGACTACCGCACGATGCTCACGCAGGTCACCAACTCCCTGCAGGAGTTCTCGACGCTGATCAACAACCAGGCGCAGGAGCAGGAGCAGGTCTCCAACTGACGCCCCTGTGACGGCCGCCGGGTCCTCCCCGGACCGGGCGGCCGTCACCGTTCCCCACTCGACCGACGGAAGGCCGCGCGATGCAGAGCTGGATCCTGTCGCTGCGATCGGCTCCCGAGTCCGGCCTTCCGTCGGTCGACGTGCACGTCCAGGCCCGCCCGGGTGCCACGGTCGCCGACCTGGCCCAGGCCTTCGGCCGGCACGTCGCCCCTGACCAGCAGCGGCTCCATCTCGTCCCGCTCGACGGCACCCTCCCGTGGCCGGCCGACCGGCTGCTCACCGAGTGCGGTCTGCAGACCGGCGACCTGCTCGACGTGGTCTCCGCTCCCCCCGCGTGGCTCACCCGGGTGAGCAGCAGTGCCCGCCCGCGCGCCATCCTCCGTGTCACCAGCGGCCCCGACCGCGGCCAGCGCCTGCACGTGCGCTCGACGTCGCTGACCCTCGGCCGCGGCCCCAGCTGCACGCTGCGGCTCACCGACCCCCTGGTCTCCCAGCAGCACGCCCGGATCGTGCTCGGCTCCCGGCCCACCGTCTACGACGAGGGCTCGGCGAACGGCACCACCGTCGGCGGCGAGCCGGTGACGACCCCCCGCGAGATCGACTGGGGCACCCCGATCCGGATCGGGCGCAGCACCCTCGTGATCCAGCCCGGCGAGGAGCCGGGCCAGGACCCCGCCGTGTCGGTCTTCCGACCGCCGCGCTTCGGCGACCCGCTCGTCGAGGACGTCCTCGACGTGCCCTCCCCGCCGTCCAAGAACCGACCGTCGCCGCTGCCGTGGGCGATGCTGATGCTGCCCATGGTCATGGGCTTCGCGATCCTGATGCGCTCGCACAGCGCCTACGCGCTGGTCTACATGCTGGCCTGGCCGATCCTCGGTTACGTCGGGTGGCGTCAGCAGCGGCGCCAGGCCGAGAAGCAGTTCCAGGAGGAGCTCGCCGAGTGGCGCGAGGACATCGACGACATCCTCACGATCCTCGACAACCAGGCGGCCGCCCAGCGCCGCCAGTTCCACGACGACTACCCCGACGCCGAGACGGTCCGGGCCCGGGCCGCCTCCCGCGACCCCTACCTGTGGGCGCGCCTCGAGGACCGCCAGGCGTTCCTGGTGACGCGCATCGGGATCGGCACCGTCCCGGCGATGCTGCGCGGCTCCATCAAGGACGGCGGCGACCGACCCGAGCGGCGCAAGGTCGCCGCCGAGCTGGCCGAGCGCGACACCCTCGACGACATGCCGGTCCTGGCCGACTTCGCCGCCCATGCCGTGATCGCCCTCACCGGACCCGACGACCGGGTCGACTCGCTGGCCCGCTCGATGCTGCTCCGGCTCGGCTTCGACCACTCGCCGTCGGACGTCACCGTGGCCGGCTGCTTCGGCCGGGGCCGCAACCACCACGAGGCGTGGCTGCGCTGGCTGCCCCACGCCACTGCCCGGCTCGGCGGCCTCCCGCCGGTCGCGATCGGCGCGCGGGCCGCGACCGCACTCCTCGAGCACCTCGTGTCCGAGGACGACCTGCACTGCCACACCATCTGCTTCGTCGACGAGCAGGCCGGCATCCCGCGCCGCACCGTCGAGGCGGTCGCCGCGACCGCGCTC
>JAOPXF010000190.1 GCA_025965295.1 Nocardioides sp. | reverse complement strand
GCGGCCGCCACCCTCGCCGTCGTCGTCGGTGTCGGTGTCATTGCTGTCGGAGCCGTCGGAGCTGTCGTCCTGGGCCTGGTCGTCGGCGGCGGCGACCGAGGCCTCCTCGGCGGCGTCGGCACGGGTGCCTCCGGCGCGCTTGCGCGGCTGCGACTTGCGGGCCGCGGCCTTGCGGGGGGCGGGCGTCTCCTCGGCGGGAGTCTCAGCCTCCTCGACCTCGTCGTCCTCGACCTCGAGGGCGGCGGGCTCCTGGACGGGCTCCTGGACCGGGGCCTGGGCGGCCTTGCGGGTCCGCCGGGTGACCGTCGGCGCGGGGGCCTTGAAGAGCAGGGCGGGAGCCGCGGCGGACTCCTCGGGGACGACCACGCCCGGGAGCTCCGCCGCGGCGGCGTCCGGGGCCAGCTCGGGAGCCGGGTCGGCCTTCTTGCGGGTGCTGGTGGCCTTCTTGGCGGCGGACTTCTTCGCCGGGGCCCGCTTGGCGGCGGCCTTCTTCGCGGGGGCCTCGCTGGCGGCGGGCTCCTCGGCGGGCTCCTCGAGCGGGGCCGCGGCCGGGGCGGCCTTCTTGGCCGCCGTCTTGCGGGTGCTGGTGGCCTTCTTGGCGGTGGCCTTCTTGGCCGGGGCCCGCTTGGCGGCGGCCTTCTTGGGCGCCGCGTCGGGCGTGTCCGCGGCGGCGTCCGAGGGGCTCTCGGGGGTGGTGCCGGGGATGGTGGTGTCGTCATCGAGCATGTGTGCGCTCCTCGGCCCGGCGCACGAGGTGCGGCGGGCGGTCCGACGCCGCAGGCCCGGGGTACTCAGAGCCGACAGCGCAAAGCCTTCGTGTGGCGGCGACAGTCTCCGCTGTGCGTCACTGGAAGGACGGCTCGTCGCCTGCCGCGGTCAGCGGGCCCGGTGGCTGCGTCGCTGTCACCGACACTGCCTGGCCGCGTCGCGGTCTGGCGACGACGTACCTCCGATGTGCCGACCCAGGGTGCGGACCGGCGAGAACGTCGTCGGGTCGAGTCGGGCGGCAGGTGCACCGCTTCTCGTCGACCACTGCGAGTATCGCACACGGCCCCTGCATTCCCGCTACGACGACGAGCGCAGCGGGTCCCCGATCGCGCCGGTCGCCTCGTCGAGGGGACCCTGGGCGAGCCGGGTCAGGAGCGGCGCGGCCCCCGTGTCCAGGCCGCTGACCGACGCCAGGCCGGCGAGGACGTCGTCGGGTCGCACGGCGGGTACGGCGTGTCGCAGCACCAGGTCCAGCCGGGCACCGGCGCCGTGCGGCTCCGCGGCCAGCGAGAGCACCGCCACCCGGCAGTCGAACTCGCGCAGCCCCTTCTTCGTCATCCGCTGGACGGGAACGGACTCGGCACCGAGGAACGTGGCCACCGCCGTCGCGGCCGCTGTGGGCTCGAGGGCGATGTCCACGAGCCAGTGGCTAGCCTCGAGCTGGTCGGCGAGCGACACACCCGGGGACTCCACGACCTCGACGACGTCGAGGCCGGGCGGGAGCGCCTCGTCGAGGGCCGCGTGGACGCTCGCGGGGTCCACGACCTCGGCCAGGCCGATCTCGAGGTACTCGGCCTCGCTGGCGGACCCGGTCGGCGCCGCACCGGCGTACGAGATCCGGGGGTGGGGGTTGAAGCCCGAGGAGTAGGCCATCGGGACCCGGGCCCGGAAGATCGCCCGTTCGAACGCACGGCTGAAGTCGCGGTGGCTCGTGAACCGGAGCCGGCCGCGCTTGGCGTACCGGATCCGGAGTCGCTGGACGGGAGGGGCTTGCTGTTCGGGCTGGTCACGCACCGACGCAGGGTATCGGCGCGGGCGCGCAGGTTTGAAAAGCGCGGATGCGGCACACACTCCTGGCAGGGCCTACGGGGGTCCAGGGGGAGGCGCATCCATGAGCGAGTCGGACTACGTACGGCTGTCCAGCCTGATCGAGGAGATCATCGACGAGGCCATCAAGGCCGCCATGATCCACGACGGGTGGCACCTGGCGCCCAACGGCTGGTACTCCCAGTCGGCCCAGGTAAGCTCGCTGGCTACGTACGACACGCCGCCGCCGGGCGTGCCGGTGCCACCCGACACGGCCGGGGGCCGAAGTGACCCCGCGACCTACCAGATCATCGTCGACTCGACCGCCGTCTACCAGCAGTGGCGAGACGCCGTCGAGGCAGCCTTCGAGGACTTCCACGGCCTCCCGGAGCCCGGCGACCTGAAGCCGGCGGTCCAGCAGCTGCTGCACTGCATGGGCCGGATGGCCGACCACGGGTCGACGACGTCGGAGGAGGGCTCGGTCCAGCACAACGAGCACCTGTTCAACCTGACCAAGAACATGGAGGACCGGCTCTCGCACTGGAACGGCTCCGCGGCGCTGGCCTTCAACGACACCTTCGTGTCCAAGTTCCCCGACGCCGCCCAGGCCCAGCTGGCCGCGGTGTCGGCGCTCTACTCGGCCGCGGGGGCCGAGCAGGAGACCTGGAAGCGCTGCCGCAGTGACATCGGCGAGATCGCGGCCAGGACCCGCGACGCGATGAAGAGCGCCCAGGCCACCGGCGAGGCCGACGGTTGGGAGACCGCGCTCACGGTGATCGGCGCGGTCGCCTCGATCGGCGCGACGCTCGCCTCCGGTGGGTCGGCGCTGGTCGTCGCGGCCGGCGTCTCCGGCACCGTGGTCCCGCTGCTCGGGCCGCTCAAGGCCTCCATGGAGCAGCCCTCCGAGGAGGTCCGCTTCCCCGGCGGCAGCCCGGACGCCGTGCTCAGCGACCTGCTCAAGGCCCTCGAGACCACGAGGAGCCGGCTCAGGACGCAGGAGCAGGACGTCGAGAACCACCTGCAGGGGGTCCTGGACGTCTTCGCGTCCTCCCCGCTGACGTTCTCGGTCCGCAAGCCGCTCGGCTTCCTCCGCGAGTCCGACCCCCACCAGCTCGTCGCGCCCGGCGACCAGCTGTCGGTGGTGCGGGAGAGCCTGACCAAGGTGTCCCAGTGGATGGCCGACTACGCCGGGGACCTCCACCACGTGAGCGCGGTGCTCGAGGACTCCTCCTCCACCTCCGGCTGGTACCGCCCCGCCGGGCTCGGCATCTCGTCGGTCGGGCCCTACTACAGCTTCAGTGCCCTGATCTCGCAGATCTCCGAGGCCCTCGCCCTGACCCGGACCGAGCTGAGCGATCTCGGCGACAAGCTCCTGGTCTTCGCCGATGACATCGAGGGCACCGACGCCAACGTCCGCCTCGACCTGAACAAGGTGCACCAGGACCTGGGCGACGAGTGGCGCGAGGACAGGCACCACTACGCACCGCCCCCGCCGCCCGCCCAGGTCCAGCCGCACGGCGGGAAGCCCCCCATCTGGTAGGTCAGGGCCTGGCGGCCCGCATCGCCGGTGACTGGTAGACCGTCGCGACCTTCACACCATCCAGCCAGGCGGTGAGCCGCTCCGCCTCGGCCCGGAGCGCGGCCCGGGCGTCGGCTCCGACGTCCTCGAGCAGCTCGAGGTGGACCACGCCGTCGGGGTCCTGCACCCAGCACCCCACGACCCGCCCGTCCCACCAGGCGGTGGTGCCGGCGTTGCCGTTGGTGTCGAAGACGTACGGCGTGTGCTCCGACGCGAGGTAGAAGCCGCGCTCCTTCCAGCCCATCGTGGTCGGGTCGAGGACGGGCAGCAGCGCCGCCCACGGCTCGACCTCGCCCACCGGGTCGACGTCGTCGGGCAGCACCCAGCCGCCGGCGGGGCCGTCGAGCCGGACCTCGACGGCCCCTACGTCGGCCAGGGCCCGCCGCACCGCGCCCGCGGTGCCGCCGAGCCACCACTGGAGGTCGGCCGCGGTGCCGGGCCCGAACGTGCGCAGCCACCGCCGAACGAGCTCGGCGAAGCCCTCGTCCGCCTTCAGCGGGATCGGCTCCTTGCCGAGCCAGCCGCTCATCAGCGTCCACTGCGGCCGCGAGATGCGCCAGTGGCCGCCGTTGCGCCCCCGCACGATCGCCGCCTCCACCCCCATCTGGGTGAGGACCCGCGGAGCGATGGAGACGTTGGCGCCGTAGGCCTTACCGACCGCCAGGTCGACCCGGCCGGCGAGCTCGGGCACCTGCTCGCGCAGCGCCTGGACGGAGAGCTCGGCGCCGTCGGCGAGGCGGGCGATCACGGCCGCGCACGCGGCGTCGAGCCAGGCCGCGCCGTCGTCGGCGAGGCCGCCCCGCTCGACCTCCTTGGCCAGCCGGGTGCGGAGCTGGGTCGCGACCCGCGCGGAGGCACTCCCCCAGGCGGCCGGGAGGAGGTCGCGGGGGAAGACGAAGAGCGTGCGCCGCATCGCGAGCTGCTTGACGATCGAGCGGTCGTCGTAGAGCGCCCGGTCGACGTCGTCGTGCAGGAGCCCGTCGACGCGGGCGAACAGCGAGAGGTAGACCGTCGCGGGCTCCGTGGCGTGCAGGACCGTCATCGCCCGGGTGGCGGTCTCGGGGTCGGCCACCCGGGCGGCGGGTGCGATCGCGTGGCGGCGAGCGAGGCGCGCGCGCCGCTCGTCGTCGGGGAGGTGCCGCATGCCGTCATCCTGCACGAGACCACCCCCGCTCGGACCCGGCGACGGGCCTGAGAGTATCGGGCGGGTGACCGACCGCCGTACCTTGCTCGTGATCCTCACCGGGCTCGTCCTGCTCTCACTCAACCTGCGGCCGGCGGCGGTCAGCGTGGGGCCGGTGCTCGCCGAGGTGCGGGCAGCGCTCGGCATGTCGCCGCTCGCCGCCGGGCTGCTGACCTCGTTGCCGGTGCTGGCGTTCGCCGTGTTCGGAGCGCTGGCGCCCGCGGCAGCGGCGCGGGTCGGCGTGCACCGCGTGACGTTCTTCGCGCTCGTCGCGGTGGTGCTCGGGCTCGCCGGGCGGGCCGTGACCGGCAGCGAGGCACTCTTCCTCGCGTTGTCCATGCTCGCTCTCGGCGGGATGGCCATGGCCAACGTGCTGCTCCCCTCGCTGGTGAAGCTGCACTTCCCGGACGCCATCGGGCGGGTCACCTCGATCTACACGACCGCGCTCTCCGTCGGTCTGACCGGGTCGCTGCTGTTCACGGTCCCCGTCGCCCACCTCGGCGGCAGCTGGCGCTGGGGCCTGGGCGTCTGGGCGGTGCTGGCCCTCCTCTCGGCGCTGCCCTGGATCGGGCTGGTGGCCCACGACCGCCACCTGGAGCAGGGCCCGCGCACGATCCGGTTCACCGACGTGGCCCGGACCCGGCTGGGCTGGGCGATGGCCCTGTTCTTCGGCATCCAGTCGATGCATGCCTATGCCGTGTTCGGCTGGTTCGCGCAGCTCTGGCGCGACAACGGCTACACCGCCGGCCAGGCGGGCGCCCTGGTCGCGCTGCTCGCCGGCGTCTCGATCCCCCTGTCGCTGTGGGCACCGTCCGCCGTAGCGCGGGGCAGCGACCAGGCGCGGATCCTGCTCGTGGTGATGCTCTGCTACCCCGTCGGCTACGTCGGCCTCCTGGTCGCGCCGCACGACCTGGCCGTCGTGTGGGCACTCTTCGTCGGGGTCGGTGCCGTCACGTTCCCGATCGTGCTCGTGCTCATCGGGTTGCGCGCCCGCACCCCCCAGGGAACCGCCGCCCTGTCGAGCTTCACCCAGTCGGCGGGCTACCTGCTGGCGGTGCTGGGGCCGTTCGGCGTCGGCACGCTGTACGACGCGACCGGCGGCTGGACCGCACCCCTCCTGCTGCTGAACGCCCTGATGGTGCCGCAGATCATCCTGGGCCTGTACGTCGCCCGGCCCGCCTTCATCGAGGACCAGCTGGCGGAGAGGCGCCAGCGGATCCGCCGGGAGTCGTCGAGCGAGGCGCTCGACTGAGGAGCGACGTCGCGACCTGAGTGTCGAGATCCGGTCAGGCGACGGGCGACCGTCACCGCTGGTGGGGCTCGCGCATCATCAGCGAGGTCGCGGGGGCGAAGCCGGCGCGCGCGTAGAGGGACACCGAGCGCTCGGTCGGGCTGAGCACGACGCGGGCGAACCCCCGCGCGTCGGCGTACGCCGTGCAGGCCGCGAGCATCCGCGACCCCAGTCCCCCGGCCCGGTGCTCGGGGCGCACGAAGAAGTTCGCGAGGTAGCCCCACCGGTTGGGCCGCTCCTGGCCCGGCCGGGGCATCCGGGTGAAGACCAGCAGGTTGAGCATCGCCACCGGGTCTCCGTCGGCGAGGCCGAGCCAGGTCACCCGCTGGTCCTGCTCGCGCTCCAGCCACTCGTCGAAGCGCTGCTGGAAGCCGTCGTCGTCCACCGGGTGGCCGGCGTGCTCCTCGGTCCACGCCCGGCGCAGCCCCGCGACGGCCTCCCGGTCCGCCCAGCCGGCGACCCGGATCTCAGACAACCGCGAGCGGCAGCAACCGCTGCCCGGTGGGCCCGATCTGGATCTCGGTGTTCATCTCGGGGCAGACACCGCAGTCGTAGCAGGGGGTCCAGCGGCAGTCCTCGACCTCGATGTCGGTCGAGGGGTCGATGGCGTCCTCCCAGTCGGCCCACAGCCAGTCCTTGTCGAGGCCCGAGTCGAGGTGGTCCCACGGCAGGACCTCGTCGTACTCGCGCTCGCGGACGGTGTACCAGTCGAGGTCGACCCCGGTGCCGGCCAGCGCGCTCTCGGCGGAGGCGACCCAGCGGTCGTAGGAGAAGTGCTCGCTCCAGCCGTCGAAGCGGCCGCCGTCGCGCCAGACCTGCTCGATGACGGCACCCACGCGGCGGTCGCCGCGCGAGAGCAGTCCCTCGACGATGCCG
>JAOPXF010000170.1 GCA_025965295.1 Nocardioides sp. | reverse complement strand
CTTGGTCTGGGACGTGGCCGAGACCCGGGTCAGGTAGGCGAAGGCGGTGTCCTCGTCGAGGTCGAGGCGCTGCATCGGTTCGTGTCGCCCGCGACCGGGTACGGGCCGAGCATGATCGATCGCGATCAACCGGGCGCCGAGCACGGCCGCCTGGTCGCCGACCTCCGGGTGGTCGCCGACCTCCGGGTGGCCGCCGACCTCCGGGTGGCCAGTTGACCGCGCCCCTGATCGGCAGCCCTCGGCGGACGCGGCTGGCGGCCGCACCGGCTGCGCTGCTCCTTGCCACCGTGGTCGGCTGCGCGCCGCAGTCGCCCGACCACTCGTCGTGGACCGACCAGGCCCACCAGTCGCTCGAGGACGTGGCGAGCGAGGTCTCGACCGTGACGCTGCTCCTGCGTCTCGAACGCGACGGGAAAGTGCCCGGCAAGTACCAGCAGGTCGTCGCCCAGGACAGCGAGTCCGCCGTGGGGGAGACCCTGGCGAGGTTCGGCGGGGAGCAGCCCGAGCCGCGTGACGACGACGAGTACCGGCAGGTGACGTCGGCGATGTCCGACGCCTCGGACCTCCTCTCGGAGGTGCGGATCGCGATCGTCCGCCGCGACACCGCCGAGTACCCCCACCTGCTCGAGCAGCTGGAGAAGTCCCGACGCGACCTCGCCGACGTCGAGGAGCAGCTGCGGTGAAGAAGGTCTTCGCGGTCGCACTGGGGATCCTGACCGCCATCGGCGGGTTCGTCGACATCGGCGACCTGGTGACCAACGCCCAGGTGGGCGCGCGCTTCGGCCTCTCGATGGCGTGGGTGGTGGGTGTCGGGGTGCTCGGCATCTGCGTCTTCGCCGAGATGTCCGGCCGCGTTGCCGCCGTGAGTGGGCGGGCGACCTTCGACCTCGTCCGCGAACGGCTCGGCCCGCGGCTCGGGCTGCTCAACCTGGCGGCCTCCATGTTGATCACGTTCCTGACCTTCGTCGCCGAGATCGGGGGCGTCGCCCTGTCACTCCAGCTGGTCGCGTCGGTGCACGTCCTGCTCATCGTGCCGCTGGTCGGTCTGCTCGTCTGGTTGCTGCTGTGGCGGGCCAGGTTCAGCGCCATCGAGAACGTCCTCGGTCTCCTCGGTCTCGCGCTGGTCGTCTTCGCGGTCGGCGTCTGGCAGCTCGGTCCGGACTGGTCCGCCTTGGCGCACCAGGCCGCCGCCGTGCAGAAACCTGCGGACGAGCACTGGAGGACGTTCGCCTACTACGCCGTGGCCCTGTTCGGTGCGGCGATGACGCCGTACGAGGTCTTCTTCTTCTCCTCGGGTGGCGTCGAGGAGGGCTGGACCACGAAGGACATCGCCACGATGCGGGCCAACGTGTTCATCGGCTTCCCGCTCGGCGGCGTGCTCTCCCTGGCGATCGCCGCCAGCGCCTGGCTGGTGCTGGGCCCGATGGAGATCAGTGTCGACAGCCTCGGCCAGGTGGGGCTGCCGGTCGCCGCTGCCCTGGGCAAGGTCGGCCTCGCGATCGCCATCCTCGGCTTCGTCGCGGCCACCTTCGGCGCGGCCTGCGAGACCGGGCTGAGCGTCGGCTACAGCGTCGCGCAGTACTTCGGTGCCCAGTGGGGCAAGTACGTGCGTCCTGGCGAGGCCGCTGTCTTCCACCTGATCGTGCTGCTCTCGACGCTGTTCGCCACCGCGTTCCTGATGACGGCCGTCGACCCGATCCTGGTGACGGAGGTGTCGGTGGTCTTCTCGGCCGTCGCCCTCCCGCTCACCTACTTCCCCATCCTGGTGGTCGCCAACGACCCGGACTACATGGGGGAGCACGCGAACGGCCACCTGGCGAACACTCTCGGGAGCGTCTACCTGGTCATCATCGGGATCGCCGCGGTGGCCGCGATCCCCTTGATGATCTGGACGAGGATGGGCCAGTGAGCGACGAGCAGCCCCGCACCCGGGAGAACCGCCTCACCGGCCCGATCGACGGCGCCCTGCACCTCCTTGACCGCCAGCTGATCGACAGCGAGGGCAAGCTCCTGGGCAAGGTCGACGACGTCGAGCTCGGCTCGGACAGCGACGGAGTCTCGATCACCGCCCTCCTCACCGGTCCGGCCGCGCTGCTCTCACGGCTCGGCGGCCGGCTCGGCTCGACACTGGTGGAGCGCTGGGGTCAGCTGCGCGTGTCCGAGCCGCACCGGACCCGACCGTGGCGCATCGACATCGACGACGTCGAGCGCCTCGACAGCGCCGTGCACCTCGCCGTACCCAGGGACGGCGTCCTGCGGCGAGACCGCGATGGCCACCGACTGGGCCGGCTCACCGGGATGGACGTGCTGGGCCCCGACGGCGTGTGGGTGGGCCGGGTCCTGGATGCGCGGTTCGAGCCCGGGGCGGGCGGGCGCCTGGTGCTGTGCTCGCTGATCGTCGGGCACGGCCGACCGGGCTCGCTCCTGGGCTACGACCGGCGCTCGGACCAGGGCCCGTGGGTCGTCCGATCCCTCGTCCGATGGCTGCACCGGCACACCGTCATCGTCGACGTCGACGAGGCGGCCATCTCGTGGGCGGAGACGACGGTGACGCTCCGCGCAGTCCCCCACGAGCGCCCCGGACACCCCTTCGAGAAGGTCTGAGGAGTCCGGGGACGACGAAGACCGCGACCCGGTGCGGGTCGCGGCCTTCGGTGCTTGTGGGCAGGGGCGGGGTCGAACCGCCGACCTTCCACTTTTCAGGCGGACGCTCGTACCGACTGAGCTACCTGCCCAAGCGACGGAAACCATACCGGAGACCCCGTCCCGCCACGAAAACGGGCGTCGGGGACGGAATTGGTCGGCGACGAAGGCCGCCTCTATGCTGTCCGGGCAGTCCGGCCCCCATCGTCTAGCGGCCTAGGACGTCGCCCTTTCACGGCGGTAGCACGGGTTCGAATCCCGTTGGGGGTGCGACCCGGTGGCGCCGGTCCGCCCGATTGGGAGACACCAGCGCCGATGGGTTAGAGTTCCACCGCTTCGCCAGTGCACGTCGCAGGCGGACATCCTGGCCCCGTAGCGCAGTTGGTTAGCGCGCCGCCCTGTCACGGCGGAGGCCGCGGGTTCGAGTCCCGTCGGGGTCGCAGAGAGACGCTCCGGACCACCAGGTCCGGGGCGTTCTGCATGTCCGGGACTACTCGTCGGTCTCCACGCCGCCGGCGTCCTCGTTGCACTCGATCTGCGGTGGCTCTTCGCCAGGGAACGCCATCACGCCCAGCTGCGGGAGCTGGTCACCGCGCAGGTCGAAGGAGAGCGCCGGTCGGCGCGACTCGGAGCCGGCGGAGTCTCGGTAGAGGTAGCCGGGGCTCTCCCGCACCCCGACGGTGTACATGCACTCGTCGAAGCGCGTGATCTCGTCGACGGGCTCGAGGAGGTCGGCCACGTCCTCGCCCAGCGAGCGCACCCCGCTGCGGAGCTTCTCCATGGCCTCGCTGTGCCCGGCGTGCCCGTGACGCCCGGCGTGCGGGCGGTCTGGTGCCTCCCCGGGATCGGTGCCGCACTCGCCGGGACCGAACGGGTGGTCCTTTCCGCGGAACGCGAGCAGCTGGTAGTCGGGGTCGTCCCACTCGCTGTGGTCGAGGTCGATCGCCGGGTAGTGGACGCGCCGGTAGGGCCAGAGGCCCTCGTCGACGAGGTAGCCCAGGTCCTGCTCGGCGTCACCGGCCTCGGTGACCGGCAGCCACGAGACGCACGACTCCCACGCGTCGAACCGCTCGGTCGCGGCATCGACGCGCTCCTCGTGCCGCTCGAGGCGGTGCAGGGTGTGGAGGAGTCGACGTACGCCGGCCGGTGGCCGGGGACGGGCGGGCCTGGCATCGTCCCCCGAGCCGTTCGGGTCGGGTGCGGCGCTCAGGCAGCGCCTCGTCGTCGACAGCCGCAGGAGCCGCCAGGCGGGGTCGGACCCGTGGTGGCGGACCAGTGCCGGCCGGGAGTCGAGCCCGGTGCCGTCCCGCTCGTCGTACAGGAAGCCCCACCGGTGCTGCCGGTCGCCGGACCGGTCGACGCCGACGTTGGTGGTGCAGTCGAGCAGCTGGCGGAAGCGCCCCGCGTCCCGGGCCAGCCGGTCCAGGCGGTGGCCCAGCCGGCCGAGGGCGAGGCGCAGGTCGTGGAGGCTCCGCGGTCGGGCCCTCGGCGCCACCGCGCGCGGGGTGCGGTGAGCGGTGCGCGCCCGGTCCGGGGAGGGCCCGGTGAGTGCCCGGCGGCCCGGAGCCGGGATGCGAGCGTGGAAGCGCGGCGAAGCCGAGGGCGCGGACTGGACGGCCCCGATGTCGCAGGGCTCGCCGGTGTCGCGCAGCCGACCGGTTGCATCGTGGGTCAGCACCTCGGACCAGTCGACCCAGGCGTCGAGGAGCTGAGCGGCGGGCAGCGGGTCCGGCAGCGTCCCGCTGCACGATCCGCTGGGGACGCGGGCGCGGACCGGGCTGCCGGCCGAAGGGGTGAGGACGAAGCCGAGCGGGTCGTCCTCGAGCTGGGCGAGCATGGGGTCCGCGTCGGTCACGTCGGTCGACGCGGTCAGGCCGCAGGACGGCTCGGTGACGAAGTTGTGGCCCTGGGAGACGACCTCGTAGACCCGACAGCTCCGCCGGGTCGGGATGGTGTCGCCGGTGACCCCCTCGTACTGCGGCGGGCCGATGATCGAGGAGAAGCTGCGCAGCGTGCCCGACGAGCCGAGGTCGCCGCCGACCGAGGCGATGTTGCGGGTGATCGTCGAGCTCACCAGCGTGGTCCGCCCCGCGGCGAGGACTCCGCCTCCGGCGCCTTCCGCGTAGTTGTTGGTGACGGTCGAGTTGACGAGCACGACGTTGCCGCGCGCCCAGATCCCGCCGCCGGCGTGGGCGACGGCGAGGTTGCGCGCGACCGTGGAGTCCACCACGAGCACGTCGGCCTCGCCGGAGATCGCCCCGCCCCGGTCGTCGGCCCGGTTGCCGACCAGAGTTGAGTCGAGCACGGCGACGTCGCCGTCCAGCGTGAAGATGGCGCCGCCCGGGCCGTCGGCGTCACTGCCGTCGATGAGCGAGTTGATCACCGTCACGTCGCCGTCCTCGTCGGCGTAGAGCGCGCCCCCGTCGCCGTCGGTGGTGTTCCCGTCGACGCGAGACCGCACCACCAGGATGTCGCCGGTGGAGCCGATCGCGCCGCCGGAGCCGTCGACGAGGTTGGTGCTCAGCACCGAGTCGTAGACCTGGACGCCGCCACGCCGGGCATAGATCCCGCCACCGTCGTCGTTGGCCAGGTTGCCGTTGATGTGGCAGCGGTACGCCGTCACCCGCCGCATCGAGAACACCCCGCCGCCCGGTTCCTCCGCGAGGTTCTGCTTGACGGCACAGTCCGAGAGCATGATCTCCCCGCGGGAGGTGAGAGCAGCCCCCGGGCCGTCGGAACCACCCCTGGTCAGCGTGACGTCGCGGATGTCCAGGTAGCCGGTGCCGTCCTGTCGCAGCAGCCGCTTCTCGAAGCAGGACTGCCGGATCGTGAAGCCGTGGCCGTCGAGGACCAGCGGGTATGGCGACTCGCGGATCGGGTCACCAACGTGGCAGTTGCGCAGGACGATGTCGGCGCCGAGGTCGATCCGCTGCCGCAGCGGGTCCGCCCACGCCGCTCTGAGCCCGGCCTCGGTCGTCACGGCGTCGAACGGTGGTTCGGACCCGGGGCTGCTGGCCGGGAAGAGGCCCGGCGTCGGCGTACCCGGGCGCGCGGAGGTCCCGGCCGCGACCACGACGAAGGCCGTGGTGGCGACAAGCGCGCTCCAGCGCACGACATGTCGGTTCACTCGACTCACTCCTGGTGACCCTCCGACGGTAGGCCGATCGGGCCCCGTTCGGGCGCGAACCGGCGATCGTGGGCGCGCCGTCGCGGACCAACCACCCGGCCGGGACAATGGGGTCATGCCGATCCAGATGGAGCGCGACCGGTTCGAGGCGCTGGTGGACCGCGCGCTGGACGACATCCCCGACGAGATCGCCGCGCTGGTGCACAACGTGGTGGTGCTGGTCGAGGACGAGCCACCCGAGGACGAGCCGGACCTGCTCGGGCTCTACGACGGCGTCGCGCTCACCGACCGGTGGGGTGACCCGACGATGCAGCTGCCGGACCGGATCTTCGTGTTCCGTGGCCCGCTCCTCGACATGTGCGCGACCGAGGAGGAGCTGGTCGACGAGGTCCGGATCACCGTCGTG
>JAOPXF010000169.1 GCA_025965295.1 Nocardioides sp. | reverse complement strand
TCGTTGAAGTACTTGATGGTCGCGTCGATGGCCGCGAGGAAGTCTTCTTCGGAACCGATGTCGTTGATCGCGATCTGAGGCGCGTCGTAATCGGGAAGAATGGAGATGGTGCTCGTCATAAGGGAGTGGGGTCCTTGGATGGATGGAGTCGTGCGGGCACGCCGAGAGGCCGGTTTCACTGGAGAGTGAGCGAGAATCTTCTCTGTCTGAGACTCAGGCAGACCTCTTGCGCAGTATGCAGCGTACGCCGCGCCGCGCGCGGGAGTCCAACCGGCGGCCACGCTCGGGCCGGGGGCGACCCGGCGTCGATCGGACTCAGCGCGCCGCTTGGGCGTGCGACTCAGTACAAGAAGTCGTCAGCGTTCTCGAAGGCGAAGGAGATCGAGCTCGCGTAGGTCGGGCTCGCGACCTCGCACGCCGCCGTGGTGACCGCACAGCGGACGAGACGGTGGTCGTCGCCGATGTCCTGCTTGACCAGGAACGTCCGTGAGGTCTCCCAGGTCAGGGGGAGGAAGTACGACGGGTCGCGGGCGTCGTGGGTGGCGAGCAGCGTCCCGTCGCGGGCGCGGCGGACCTGCGCGACCTCGGTCCGGTAGCCGCGCCGGTCGAGCTTCCACCCGAGGACCCGGTTGCCGTTCGGCGAGATGTGGACCGGTTCGAATCGGGCGACCCAGCGGGGGGCACGGGCGGGGTGGGCCAGGGAGCCGTAGCCGACCCGCTCGTCGGCTCGCGCCAGCGCGAGTACGCCCTCGGTGAGGTCGGCGAAGGCGCCGACCCGCGTCGACACCCGGTCTGTCCGGTCCTGGTCGACGCGCCACGAGCGCACGGTGTCGCCGTTGAGGTTGTTGAAGAGCAGGCGGTCGCCGCCGAAGTCGAGGACCTCGAAGGCGGGCGAAAAGAGCTCGAAGGCCAGGTCCTTGCCGGTGAGGTCCAGGACCGTCGCCTCGGTGGACTCCTCGTAGGAGCTCCACATCAGGATGCGGGTCCGGTGACGGCCCAGCAGGTAGTCCGGCGCGAACTCGACGTCGCCGTCGTTTCGCTGGGTGTGGATCACCTTCGACGATGTCGCGGTGACCAGCAGCACCGACGAGGCGGCCCGGTTGCCATTGCCGCTCTCACCCTGCTTGTCGTACTCCGCGACCGCCCAGCCCTCGGCGGTCTCCCCGAGCAGCGAGTAGTAGCTGCCGCCCGGGTAGGAGCTCGGCGGCAGGTCGATCACCTCCCCGCCGGCCATCAGCCTGCCGTCGGCGACGTACGGGACCGTCGTGTCGGCCCCGCGGGGGAGGTCTTCGACGGTGCCGGTAACGGCATGCGAGGCCGTTGCTTGGTGGGCGGCGGGCGCAGCAGCAGTGGCCGGAGCGGCGTACGACGCCGCCAGGGCTCCGAGTGCCAGCGTGAGCGCAGCGAGGTTCGTCCGAGTCGTCATGACCCGTCTGATGCCGGCGACGGCTGATTGGTTCGCGCCAGCGCGTGCTCGGAACAGGCGGCGACTCGCCGTGTGGATCGGCCTCAACGCGCCGCTTGGGCGATGAGCGGGGTCATGTACTCGACGAACTCCCAGCTGCGTTCCGCAAGCACGGGGTCGGCCGGTCGATGCACCAGCGATGTCGGGTCCGGCCGGTCGGCGATGGCTCGGTCGATGAGGTCATGCCACTCCTCGGCGACGACCCCTTTGCTCCACTGGGCGGCATCCGTCTTCCCGACCACCTCCGCCCGGGTTGCCGTGAACAGCAGTCGACAGCGGGTCAGCACCTCGTGCGGTTGGCCCCACCCGTTCCGGAGGTAGTCCGGGTCGGCGGCGATGTCGTGCATTCGCCTGACGGCGAGGGCTGCCGCCTCCTGGCGCAGGACCAGCGGTGGCACGTCGTCGATGAGCGTCGCAGCCGGGAGGCCCTGGATGGTGAGCGCACGGTGGTGCAGAACCCAACGGAACACTTCGGTGTTGTCGTGCGTGGACCACTCCATGGTGCGGTTGCCATTGTCGACGTAGAGCCAGGGGATGCTCGGGTGCGCACGCCCTCGGAGGTCGCCGAGGGTGGCATATGAGCCCTCGAGGACCTGCGCCCAGTGCGGCCCGCGATCGGGCAGCACACGGTGAAGGTCGCGGATGGCCGCTTCCTGCGCGACATCCAGCCGCTTGTGCGTCGCGACGAGGAAGTCGACATCGGCGTACATGTCGCCCGAGCCGAGCGCGAAGGAACCCTTCAGGTACACCCCCGCAAGGGTTGCGCCCAGGATCTTGTCGACGGCCTCAGCGAGGTCGGCGAGCACCGAGGCCAGCAGGTCGGCCTCGGCGTCGTCGAGCTGCGAACGCAGTCGGTCATGAACGGTCATCGATCGATGGCCTTGCGCCAGGCACGGTCGTGCTCGGCGACGTAGTCAGCGGCTTGGTCCCAGTGCTCGCCGTGGCCGTTCAGGTACATCGAGGCCCACGGCTCCTCGCCTCGCTCGTGGGAGCGGCGCAGGAGGCGGTGCATGGCGCGGGCGCGTCGTGCCATCGCCGTCGGCAGCGCCGTCCGCAGGGTGTCGTCGGGGGCGTAGCCGTCGATGAAGGCTGCCAGCCTGCCGGCCGCAGCGTCGGGCTCGTCGGGTGGGAAGAGGTGGCCGAACGAGATGGCAGCGTAGGCCAGGTCCCACAGACGAGTGCTCGGCCCCGCAGCATCCCAGTCGATGAAGACCAACCGCTCATCGCCGATGACGAGGTTCCAGCTCGCCAGGTCGTTGTGACACAGCAGATCGGCCCGTTCCGCAGGGATGAGCACACCCCAGTCATCGGGAACGGGGAGCCCGACACTGGCGTCGTGGATGGCTCTCACGAGAGCGCCGATACGCCGGAGGAGCTCGGCATCCAGCGGGTCGCGGTCGATCGCCATTGTGCCGGGCACGTACTCCAACACGAAGCGTCCCGCGTCGTCTCGGCCCTGTGGCTCCGGGACGTCGATCCCGCGATCTCGGAGCGCGAGCAGGTAGGCGACGGTGCGCTCCGTCGAGGGCAGCCACGGCTTGCGGACGGTATCCCCGACGCGCACGACACCGGCCGACGCGTTGCCTCCGGTCAGCGCCTGCCCGGTGCCATGGGCGTCGTCCACCCCGACACCGTAACGAAGGACAAGCACTACGGCAGCGCGTGGACGTCCCTCCCCCGGGCGATGGCCCGGAGCAGTCGGTCGGCGCGCTCGGCGACGGGGTTCTGGCTGCGCCGGGAGGCGAGGTCCACGAGCGCCCAGAGGTCCGCGCTCCGGGCCAGCTCCAGCGCCTCGTCGGCGCGGCCGCCGCGGCGGTCGACGTACGCCGCGAGCACCGCGTCGGCGTAGGCCGGGTCGCGCTCGAAGCGCAGGAGGTTGCCCAGGTCGGTGAACGGGTGACCCGCGTGCGCGAACTCCCAGTCCAGGACCCCCGTGACCTCCAGCGATTCGGGGTCGACCAGCAGGTTCTTGGGGTTGAGGTCGCTGTGCACCAGGCAGTGCCGGGGGACCGTGTCCAGGAGGGCCTGGGCGTCGAGCGCGACCGCACGCAGCCCGTCCAGCTCCTCGGGAGTCCACCAGCCGAGCGACGGCGCGAGTCGGTCGATGAGGGAGGGCAGCCCGTCCTCGCCGTCGGTCGCGAAGGTACCGATCGTGAGCCGGGCGTCGACGAACGGCCCGGACCCGAGCATCGGCATCCCGCCGAGGTCGGCGGCGAGCCGACCCAGGTGCGCACCCAGGCGCTCGCGGCCGGACCGGTCCAGACGGGGCAGCAGCAGGTCCCCGCGCTCCCCCTCGAGGAACGACGTGACCAGCAGCGCGGGCAGGCCGGCAGCCTCGTCGGCCCGGCGCACCTCCAGCACCTCGGGGACCGACACCAGCCCGCGGACCAGCCGGAGCAGGGCCGCGTCGACCTCGTGCGCGGCCGCTCCCCGGGCCCCGGGCCGGGCGTAGATCCGGACCACGCTGCGCTCCCCCGCGGCCTCCGCCAGGAACGTCTCGCCCGACCAGCCGCCCTCCAACGGGGTCAGCGAGGAGAAGTCCGTGGGCACGCGCCCATGCTGTCACGGGCCCGGCCCAGTAGCCTCCGGACGTGGAACCGAGTCCCCAGCACCCGCCCGTGCGCGTGGAGCGACGGCCCGTCGACGAGGCCGAGTCGCGCCGGGCCAACGGTCCCGACTGGGACCGCTACGCCGACGAGTACCAGTCGACCCATGGCGAGTTCCTCGGCGACGCCGGCTTCGTCTGGGGTCCCGAGGGCCTGACCGAGGGCGAGGCCCGGGTGCTCGGCGAGGTGGCCGGCCGCGACGTGCTCGAGGTCGGCTCCGGCGCCGGCCAGTGCTCGCGGTGGGTGCGCAGCCAGGGCGGCCGCTCCTACGGCCTCGACCTGTCGCTGCGCCAGCTCCAGCACTCGCGCCGCATCGACGACGAGACCGGCACCGCCGTCCCGTCCGTGCTCGGCACCGCCACCCAGCTGCCGTTCGCCGACGCGAGCTTCGACGTGGTGTTCTCGTCGTTCGGGGCCCTGCAGTTCGTGAGCGACCTGGACGTGGCGGTCGCCGAGACCGCGCGGGTGCTGCGTCCGGGCGGCCGGTTCGCGTTCTCGATCACCCACCCGACGCGGTGGATGTTCCCCGACGACCCGGGTGAGGCGGGGCTGGTCGCGAGCCAGTCCTACTGGGACCGGACACCGTACGTCGAGGTCGACGACGCGACCGGGCTCGTGTCGTACGTCGAGCACCACCGCACGCTGGGCGACTGGGTGGGGCTGCTGGCGGCGGCGGGCTTCGTCATCACCGACCTGCTCGAGCCGGAGTGGCCCGAGGAGCACGACCGCGTCTGGGGCGGCTGGTCCCGGGTGCGCGGG
>JAOPXF010000163.1 GCA_025965295.1 Nocardioides sp. | reverse complement strand
GTCCCTCCCGGCCCGCGCGGCCCGCTCGCTGCTCGGCGGCGGCCCTGGCGTCGTTCGCGCTCGAGATCGCCACCTGGGGCAGCCCGGACCCGACCGGGCTGGCCCTGATGGACCAGCCCCCCGCGGCGGCCATGGCGGCCGCCCGCGCCGTCCTCGCCGGACTGGGCGCGGTGGACGAGGACGGCTCGGTGACGGAGCGTGGCCGGTCGATCGCCCGGGTCGCCACCGACCCCCGCCTGGCGCGGGCCCTGCTCGACGGCGCGGGCCAGGTCGGCGCCCACCGGGCTGCCGAGGTCGTCGCACTGCTCTCCGAGGACGTCCGGGCGCCGGGTGGGGACCTGGTCGCGGCGCTCCGCGCCGTACGCCGGGGCGGCACCGAGGGTGCCGCGTGGGCGGCGAGCGTGAAGCAGCTCCGGCAGTCCCTGCCCTCCGGTGCCGGCGACGCCGCCGCGAGCGGCGGCGGGCTGACGGACGACGTGACCGTGGGCCTCGTCGTGGCCCTGGCCCACCCCGACCGGATCGCCCGGCTGCGGCCGGGCGGCACGGCGTACCTGATGACGTCGGGGACCGGGGCCGTGCTCCCGCCCGGCTCAACCCTGGCGGGGATGCCGTGGCTGGCCGTCGCCGACGCCGACCGCCGGCCGGGCGGGCGGGACGCCACGGTCCGCTCGGCCGCGCCGCTCACCGAGGACCTGGCGCTCGAGGCTGCGTCGGCGCTGTGGCACGAGAGCGAGGAGGTCGCCTGGTCGGACGGCCGGGTGGTCGCCAAGCGAGCGGTGTCACTCGGCGCGATCGAGCTGTCCTCCGCCGCCGTGCCCGACCCGCCGCCGGCCCTGGTGGCGGCGGCCGTGCGGGAGGGCCTGCGTCGAGACGGCCTGCAGACGCTGCCGTGGACCGACGCGGCCCGGGCGCTGCGGGCCCGGCTGGCCTTCCTGCACCGGGCACTGGGCGAGCCGTGGCCGGACGTCTCCGACGAGGCGCTCACGACCGGGATCGAGACCTGGCTCGGGCCCGAGCTGGCCCGGATCCGCGGCCTTCGCGACCTGCGCCGCATCGACGTCCTCGCCGCGCTGCGTCGGCTGTTGCCGTGGCCCGAGGCGGGCCGCCTCGACGAGCTCGCGCCCGAGCGGGTCCGGGTGCCCAGCGGCGCCCAGGTCCGCGTCGACTACGACGGCGAGCAGCCCGTCCTGGCGGTGCGCATCCAGGAGATCTTCGGCTGGCCGGCGGCACCGCCGCTGGCCGACGGACGAGTCCCCCTGCTGCTGCACCTGCTCTCCCCCGCACGCCGTCCCGCCGCGGTCACGGCCGACCTCGCGTCGTTCTGGGCGACCGGCTACCCGCAGGTGCGCTCCGAGCTGCGCGGGCGTTACCCGAAGCACGCCTGGCCCGAGGACCCGACCACCGCGCCGCCGACCCGCGGGGTACGCCGGCCCGGTCGCTGACCCGCCGTCGCGGAATGACCGCGATACTGCGGGCATGAGCCTCCTCGACAGCTGGACCCGCAGCGAGCACACCGCGGCCGGGTTCACCCACTCGACGTACCGGAAGGGCACCGGCCCCGGCGTGATCGTGATCCACGAGATCCCCGGTCTGACCGACCAGGTGATCGGCTTCGGCGAGGAGGTCGTCGCGGCCGGCTTCACCGTGGTGCTGCCGGAGCTGTTCGGCCGGGCGGAGGCGCCCATGAGCGTCGGCGCCGTGCTGAAGGTGCTGCCGAGGGTGTGCGTCAGCCGCGAGTTCACGGTCCTGGCGACCGGACAGACGTCACCGGTCGCCGGGTGGCTGCGCAGCCTCGCCCGCGACCTGCACGCCGAGCTGGGCGGCCCGGGGGTCGGCGCCCTCGGCATGTGCTTCACCGGCGGCTTCGCCCTGGCGATGATGGTCGACAGCTCGGTCGTTGCACCGGTGCTCTGTCAGCCGTCGCTGCCGTTCGCGGTCAACAAGTCGCACGGAGCCGACCTCAACCTCTCTCCCACGGACCTCGCGGCCGTCAGGGAGCGCGCGGCGGGCGGGTGTGAGGTCCTCGGGCTGCGCTACCGCGAGGACGGCGCGGTCGGCACCCGGTTCGACACCCTCACCCGCGAGATCGGTGACGCGTTCATCCGGGTCGAGTTCGAGGGCAAGGGGCACTCCACGGTCACCGAGGACCGCCAGCAGGAGGGCGTGGACCGGGTGCTCGCGTTCTTCGGCGAGAAGCTGCGCGCCCAGCACCGGACGGGTGCACAGTGACGGCTTCGGTTCGACCGGAGGACCGAGCCGTGCCCGACCGACCCGAGATCGTCTGCATCTGCGGCTCCACCCGGTTCGGGGACGAGATGCGTGCGGCGAACCGCGAACTGACCTTCGCAGGGGTCATCGTCGTCGCGCCGGGCGAAGCAGACGAGGTGGTCACCGACGAGCAGAAGATCGCGCTGGACGCCCTCCACCTGCGCAAGATCGACCTGGCTGACCGGGTCCTGGTCGTCAACCCCGGCGGATACGTCGGCGAGTCCACGAGCAGGGAGATCGCCTACGCCCGCGCCACCGGCAAGCCGGTCTCGTTCACCGATCCCGTCTGACCGGCAGCCGCTTCGCGGTGCGCGGGGCCCGCACCGGGCCTAGGGCTTGCGCACCCGGTTCGCGTGGAACTCGGCGACGCCGAGCCGCATGCCGCCGCTCTGCTCCGGGGCCGAGCGCAACGGGTCACCGCCCGCGACGAGCCGCTTCTGGCGGCGGTAGGACCAGATGACCGACGCCACGTAGGCGACCGCGAGCAGGGCGACCACGACACCGAACCACACCCAGAACGTCATGACCTGATGCTGCCCGCGGGTGAGCCGCGGCAAACCCGGTGTCAGCGGGGGATGTCAGGGTGTGCCCATGACCAGGGTCTCGCTCTCGCGGCTGCCGGGCGAGCGCGTGCTGGTCGTCGACGGTGACGTCGAGCGTGAGGTCGCGGTGGCCGACCTCCCGGCCTACGTGAGCGAGCGGGAGGTCACGACGCCGCGGTGGGTGTGGGACGACACCGCCCGGTGGTACCCACCCCTCCTGGCCGCCGGGGTGCGCGTCGAGCGCTGCCACGACCTCCGGCTCGGCCACCAGCTGCTGCGCCGGGCGCCCGCTGTCGACCGGCACCTGCTGGACGGCGAGCAGTCGGAGCACTGGGACCGGCTCGGACCGAGCACGGCGTCCGACCCCGCGCTGTTCTCGGTCGACCACACGGCCGAGCACCTGCGCGCCGACCTCGAGGACGCGCGCCAGCTGGCCGCGGTCGCGGCCTCGTCCGAGTCGGCCCGGCTCGGACTGCTGCTCGCGGCGGAGTCGGCCGGTGCGCTGGTCGCCGCCGAGATGACGTACGCCGGCGTCCCGTGGCGGGTCGACGTGCACGAGCGGCTGCTCTCCGACCTGCTGGGCCCCCGGCCGCCCCGGGGCGCCCGGCCGCAGGGCCTCGAGGCGCTGGCCGCCGACGTGCGCGCCGCGTTCGAGGCCCCCGGGCTCAACCCCGACTCCCGGCCCGAGCTCCTGGCGGCCCTGCGCCGGGCCGGGCTCGACGTCACCGACACGCGGTCCTCCACCCTGCGGGCGTTCGAGAACCCCGGCATCTAGCCGCTGCTGCGCTACAAGCAGCTTGCACACCTCTTCAAGACCAAT
>JAOPXF010000060.1 GCA_025965295.1 Nocardioides sp. | reverse complement strand
ACTCCCGCTTCAGCACCAACACGTTCCCGAGCTGGCCGCTGTCGCACCCGTTCCGGTTCATCGCCCACAACGGCGAGATCAACACGGTCAAGGGCAACCGCAACTGGATGCGGGCCCGCGAGGCGCTGCTGTCGTCCGAGGTGATCCCTGGCGACCTCGAGCGGATCTACCCGATCTGCACGCCCGAGGCGTCCGACTCCGCGTCGTTCGACGAGGTGCTCGAGCTGCTCCACATGGGTGGGCGCAGCCTGCCCCACTCGGTGCTGATGATGATCCCCGAGGCGTGGGAGAACCACACCGAGATGGACCAGAAGCGCCGCGACTTCTACTCCTTCCACTCCGCGCTGATGGAGCCGTGGGACGGCCCCGCCTGCGTCGTGTTCACCGACGGCTCGCAGATCGGCGCGGTCCTCGACCGCAACGGCCTGCGCCCCTCGCGCTACTGGGTGACCGATGACGGGCTCGTCGTGCTGGCCTCCGAGGTCGGCGTGCTGGACCTCGACCCGGCCACGATCGTCCGCAAGGGCCGGCTGCAGCCGGGCCGGATGTTCCTCGTCGACACCGACGAGCACCGCATCATCGAGGACGAGGAGGTCAAGTCCGGCCTCGCCGCGGAGCACCCGTACGACGAGTGGCTGCACGCCGGCCTGATCCACCTCGACGACATCCCCGACCGCGAGCACATCGTCCACACGCACGCCTCGGTCACCCGCCGTCAGCAGATCTTCGGCTACACCGAGGAGGAGCTGCGGATCCTGCTCACGCCGATGGCGAACTCGGGTGCCGAGCCGCTCGGCTCGATGGGCACCGACACCCCGGTGGCGGTCCTGTCCGAGAAGCCCCGGCTGCTGTTCGACTACTTCAGCCAGCTGTTCGCCCAGGTCACCAACCCGCCGCTCGACGCGATCCGCGAGGAGCTCGTCACCTCGCTCAACGGCACCATCGGTCCCGAGGCCAACCTCCTCGAGCCCGCGCCCGCGTCGTGCCGGCAGGTCGTGCTGCCCTTCCCGGTCATCTCCAACGACGACCTCGCCAAGATCCGGCACATCAACCGGGACGGCGACATGCCCGGCTTCATCACGCACGTCTCGCGCGGCCTCTACGAGGTCGAGGGCGGCGGCGCGGCCCTGGCCCGGCGCCTCGACGAGATCTGCGCCGAGGTGTCCGAGGCGATCGCCGACGGAGCCCGGGTCATCGTGCTCTCCGACCGGCACTCGACCGCCGAGCTGGCCCCGATCCCGTCGCTGCTGCTCACCGGCGCGGTGCACCACCACCTGGTCCGGGAGAAGACCCGGACCCAGGTCGGCCTGCTGGTCGAGGCCGGCGACGTCCGCGAGGTGCACCACGTGGCCCTGCTCGTCGGGTACGGCGCCGCCGCGGTCAACCCCTACCTCGCCATGGAGTCGGTCGAGGACCTCGCCCGCGAGGGCTACTTCGTCGAGACCGAGCCCGAGAAGGCCGTCGCCAACCTGATCAAGGCGCTCGGCAAGGGCGTCCTCAAGGTGATGTCGAAGATGGGGGTCTCGACGGTCGCGTCGTACACGGGCGCCCAGATCTTCGAGGCGCTCGGCCTGTCCCAGGCCGTCGTCGACAAGTACTTCACCGGCACGACGTCCAAGCTGGGTGGCATCGAGCTGGACACGATCGCCGAGGAGGTCGCGCTGCGCCACGCCTCGGCGTACCCCCGTGGCGGCATCGCCCCCGCGCACCGCGAGCTCGAGACCGGCGGCGAGTACCAATGGCGACGGGAAGGCGAGCCGCACCTGTTCGACCCCGAGACGGTCTTCCGCCTCCAGCACGCCACGCGCGCCGGTCGCTACGACGTCTTCAAGCAGTACACCGCCCGGGTCAACGACCAGGCGGAGCGGATGATGACCCTGCGCGGCATGTTCGCGTTCAAGGGCGCGGACGAGACCGGCCGGGCGCCGATCCCGATCGACGAGGTCGAGCCCGTCTCCGAGATCGTGAAGCGGTTCTCGACCGGCGCGATGTCCTACGGCTCGATCAGCCAGGAGGCGCACGAGACCCTCGCGATCGCCATGAACCGGCTGGGCGCCAAGTCCAACACCGGCGAGGGCGGCGAGGACCCCGAGCGCCTCTACGACCCCGAGCGCCGGAGCTCGATCAAGCAGGTCGCGTCGGGGCGCTTCGGCGTCACGTCGGAGTACCTCACGAACTCCGACGACATCCAGATCACGATGGCCCAGGGCGCCAAGCCCGGCGAGGGCGGCCAGCTGCCCGGCAACAAGGTCTACCCCTGGGTGGCCAGGACCCGTCACTCCACCCCGTGTGTCGGCCTGATCAGCCCGCCGCCGCACCACGACATCTACTCCATCGAGGACCTCGCGCAGCTGATCCACGACCTCAAGAACGCCAACCCGGGCGCCCGCGTCCACGTGAAGCTGGTCTCCGAGGTCGGCGTCGGCACGGTCGCCACCGGTGTCTCCAAGGCGCACGCAGACGTGGTGCTGATCTCCGGCCACGACGGTGGCACGGGCGCGGCCCCGCTC
>JAOPXF010000074.1 GCA_025965295.1 Nocardioides sp. | reverse complement strand
GCCAGCTCGACCAGGCGCGCACGATCATGGGCCGAACGCTGCGCACGCTCGCGCCCTACGTCGCCAGCGGCGTGCCGGTGCTCGGGCTGGAGCCGTCGTGCACCGCGACGCTGCGCAGCGACGCCCTCGAGCTCAGCGACGCCCCCGAGGCCGCCGTGGTGGCCGCCGGCGTGCTGACCTTCGCCGAGCTCGTCACGCGCCTCGACCTGCCCCTGCCCGACCTCGCCGGAGTCCAGGTGGTCGCGCAGCCGCACTGCCACCAGCACGCGGTGCTGGGCTGGGCGGCCGACGAGCGGCTGCTGCGCGGCGCCGGCGCCACCGTCACCCGGGTCGCCGGCTGCTGCGGCCTGGCCGGCAACTTCGGCATGGAGAAGGGGCACTACGACGTGTCCGTCGCCGTCGCCGAGACCCACCTGCTCCCGGCCGTCCGGGCCAACCCCGGGGCGGTGGTCCTCGCCGACGGGATGTCCTGCAGGGTGCAGCTCGACGACCTCGCGGGCGTCCCGGCGATGCATCTCGCCGAGCTGCTCGCGTCTAAACTCTGAGCGTGAATCCTCGCCAGCGCCGCCTCGTGATCCCCGCGGCGCTCGTGGCCCTCCTGCTCCTCGTGATCGTCGCCTCCGTGGTCAACAGATGAGCACCCCACGAAGAGCCTCGCCTCGCTCCCCTCGCCGCGGGAACCCCGAATGAGCAGCGAGCCCCTCCTCCGAGTGCTGGCGCGGATGCGCGGCCACCTGCTCGATCCCGACACGCTGGTCCGGGCGGTCGCCTCGGGCCGCCAGCGCGGCACCCAGCCGACGTGGAAGCGGGTCGAGCTGCGCTACGTCGACCTCAAGGCGGGCCGCCACCTCCAGGTCGTGACGTACGACGACACGCAGGCGCACACCGCCAACCACGCGGCCGGCCCTCTCGGTGACCAGAGTGCGGCGCGCGACGCGGTCGACGAGCTGCTCGACGAGCCGTTCGCCAACTGGCACGTCGAGACCACGACTCAGAGCCACCAGGTCCGCGTCACCAAGAAGCTCGAGGCGGTCGTGCACACGGCCGACCGCCGCGAGGAGATCGAGGTCGAGCGCGACCACGACCGCGACAAGTCCCGGCTGCTCCCCGAGAGCGACCCCGTCTTCGTGGCCCTCGGGCTCTCCGACGCCGAGGGGCGGATGAAGCCCAGCCGGCACGCGAAGTACCGCCAGGTCGAGGAGTTCCTGCGCCTGCTCGACTCGTCGATCACCGACGCGCTCGCCAAGGGCCACCTGCGCCGGCCCACCGTCGAGGACCCGCTGCGGATCGTCGACCTGGGGTGCGGCAACGCCTACCTCACCTTCGCCGCCCAGCGGTTCCTCACCGAGGTGCGCGGGCTCCCGGTGCGTCTCACCGGCGTGGACGTCCGCGAGCAGTCCCGCGAGCACAACGCCTCCGTCGCGGCGGGGCTCGGCGTGGACGCCGACTTCGTCGTCGGCAGCATCCTCGGCGCCTCGCTCGACCCCGCCCCCGAGGTGGTGCTGGCGCTGCACGCCTGCGACACCGCCACCGACGAGGCACTGGCCCGCGCCGTCGAGTGGGAGGCGGCCCTGGTCCTCGCCGCCCCCTGCTGCCACCACGACATCGCGGCCCAGCTGCGCCGCACGCCCACGCCCGCGCCGTACGCCGTCCTGACCCGGCACGGCATCCTGCGCGAGCGGCTGGCCGACACCCTGACCGACGGCATCCGCGCGTCGCTGATGCGGATCCAGGGCTACCGCGTCGACGTCGTGCAGTTCGTCGAGAGCCAGCACACGCCGCGCAACACCATGCTCCGTGCGGTGCGCACCGGTGGCCCGGTCAGGGGCGGCGGGGTCCGCAAGGAGTACGACGACCTCGTGACCACCTGGGGCATCCGGCCGAAGCTCGCCGAGCTGCTGGAGAGCGCCGATGCGTGACCGCCTGCTCGCAGGCGTCATCGTCGTCCCGTTCGCGCTCGGCCTGAGCGCGGGGGCGGCCCCGGACCGCGGAGAGGTCGCGTTCACCTTCCAGGACCCGGCGATCGTCGAGTCGAGCGGGCTCGCCGTCCAGGGCGGCCTGGTCCTCACCACCAACGACTCCGGCGACGCCGGCCGCGTCTTCGCGGTCGACCCCGCCACCGGGCGGACCGTCGGCGTGACCCGCTGGTCCGACGAGCCGACCGACGTCGAGGCCCTCGCCCCGGCCGGCGGGGGCGAGGTCTGGGTGGGCGACATCGGCGACAACACCGGGTCCCGCGACTCCGTGCAGGTCGCCCGCGTCCCGGTCGGGCGGGGCGACCGGAGCGTCGACGTCGCGACGTACGACCTGACCTACCCGCACGGGCCCGCCGACGCCGAGAGCCTGCTCGCGGACCCGGCAACGGGCCGCCTCTACGTGGCGACCAAGAGCGTCTTCGGTGGCCGGCTCTACGAGGCCCCGGCGACCCTGTCCGCGGACGCACCCAACCGCCTGCGGCCCGTGGGCGACGTGCTGCCGATCGCCACCGACGCGACCTTCCTGCCCGACGGGGAGCACCTCGTGGTGCGCGACTACTCGCAGGCGGCGGTCTACGGCTTCCCCTCGATGGAGCGGCTGGCGACCTTCCGGCTGCCCCGGCAGGACCAGGGCGAGGGGATCGCGGTCGCGGCCGACGGCACCCTGCTGGTCAGCTCGGAGGGGCAGGGCTCCGACGTCCTCCGGGTCGCCCTGCCGGACGCCGTACGGCGGGCGCTCGAGCCGACCTCGTCGCCGAGCCCGTCCGTCGCGCCCTCGGGCGGGTCCCGCTCCCGCAGCGGCGAGGAGCTCCCCGAGACCACCGACACCGAGCGCCCGGCCTGGCCCTGGCTGCTCACCGGGGCCGCCGGGCTGGTCGCCGTCGGCGTGCTGCTGCGCTCGCTGCGCACCCGTTGAGGCATCCGCCGGGGTGAGCCGGTCCCGCCCGCCTCGTGGCTAACCTCTGAGCCATGCCACGGCTCCGCAGAACCTCTCCCGACCAGCCCGGGTGGACCCGGCGCCGCGCCGGCAAGGGTTTCGTCTACCTCGACGCCGACGGCTCGCGCCTGCCCGAGGAGGACGCCCAGCGGGTGCGCGACCTGGTCATCCCGCCGGCGTGGAAGGACGTGTGGGTCACGCCGTACGCCAACGGTCACCTCCAGGCGGTGGGCACCGACGACGCGGGGCGGCGCCAGTACCTTTACCACCCCGACTGGCGCACCCGCCGGGACGCGGAGAAGTTCGAGCGGATGCTGCTCTTCGGCAAGGCCCTGGCCCGGGCCCGCGAGCTGGTCGTGGCCGACCTGGGGCGCGAGGGGATGCCCCTGGAGCGCGCCTGCGCCGCCGCGGTGCGCCTGCTCGACCTCGGCTACTTCCGCATCGGCAACGACGTCTACGCCGACGAGAACGGCAGCTTCGGCCTGACCACGCTGGAGCGTCGGCACGTGCGGCGCCGCCAGGACCGGCTGGTCTTCGCGTTCGTCGGCAAGTCCGGCGTCGAGCACGAGATCGAGATCGACGACCGCGTGGTGATCGAGACGATCGACGTCATGCGGCGGCGCCGCGGCGAGGATGCGCGGCTGTTGTCCTACAAGAACGGCCGGTCGTGGCGCTCGCTGCTGCCCGACCTGGTCAACGAGTACGTCCGGGCGAGCACCGGGCTCGAGGCCACCGCGAAGGACTTCCGCACCTGGCACGCCACCGTGCTCGCCGCGGCGGCCCTGGCCGAGACCCCGGAGCCGGGGGAGACGAAGGCGTCGAAGAAACGAGCCGTCGCCGGGGCGATGAAGGAGGTCGCGTCGTTCCTGGGCAACACGCCCACGCTGGCGCGCTCGTCGTACGTCGATCCGCGGGTCATCGAGGCCTACGAGAGGGGTCGCACCATCGCCTCGACCACCCGGCGCACGTTCGACAACCCCGACGAGCGCCAGGCCGCGCTGGAGCGGGCGACGCTGCGCCTGATCAAGGGGTCCTGATGGAGCTCACCGTGGTCCGGGGTGACATCACGGCCCAGGAGGTGGACGCGGTGGTGAACGCCGCCAACCGCGCCATGCGCGGCGGCGGAGGCGTCGACGGCGCCATCCACCGCGCGGGTGGACCGCTGGTGCTGGACGACTGCCGACGCCGTTTCCCGAACGGGCTGGCGACCGGGGACGCCGGCTGGACCACGGCGGGCGACCTGCCCGCGCGCTGGGTCATCCACGTGGTCGGCCCCAACCACAGCGCCGGCCAGACCGACCGCTCGCTGCTGACCTCCTGCTACGCCCGGGCGCTCGAGGTGGCCGACGAGCTCGGGGCGCGCTCGGTCGCGTTCCCGCTGGTGAGCGCGGGCATCTACGGCTGGCCCAAGGACGACGCGATCGCGGCCGCGGTCGAGACGCTGCGGGCCACCGACACCCGGGTCGAGGAGGCCCGGCTGGTCGCGTTCGACGAGGCGACGTACGAGCTGGTCGCGGCGGCGCTGGCGTAGGGCGCAGGTTCATCACGGTATGCAGCCGAGTCTGCGCTTCCCCGTGCGAATCGGCCGTGGGAAGTGCAGGTTCGTCGACATACCGTGATGAACCGACAAGCCGAATGGCGACGTCAGAGCCGCTCGACCACGTGGTCGATGCAGGCGGTGAGTGCCTCCACGTCGGACGGGTCGACGGCGGGGTACATGGCGATCCGGAGCTGGTTGCGGCCCAGCTTGCGGTAGGGCTCGGTGTCGACGATGCCGTTGGCGCGCAGGGTGGCGGCGATGACGGCGGCGTCGATGCCGTCCTCGAAGTCGATGGTGCCGATCACCAGCGAGCGGTGGTCGGGGTTCTCGACGTAGGGGAACGTGTAGGGCGTC
>JAOPXF010000057.1 GCA_025965295.1 Nocardioides sp. | reverse complement strand
ACGTTGATCTGCTGGGCGATCTTCTTGTACGCCGCGTCGAGGCTCGGCTTGAGCTCCTCGAAGGGCACCTCGACGGTCAGCTTGGCCCTGGTCGGGCTCAAGGTCTCGACGGCGCTCTTCACAGGTGCCTCCCAAAGGTAGTCATCAATTACTTTCCGTGGTTGCGGTCCGTGCGACGAGAGGTGCCTCGCACACGTCGGGGCGACAGGACTCGAACCTGCGATCTCCTGCTCCCAAAGCAGGCGCGCTAGCCACTACGCTACGCCCCGCCAAGTGGGGACCGACGGGTGCCGGACCCTGCTTGGAGCGGATGACGGGAATCGAACCCGCGTAATCAGTTTGGAAGACTGGAGCTCTACCATTGAGCTACATCCGCACACCCGGGGGCTCCGCCCCCGGGGACCCCCGAAGACTCGTCCACCGAGATCTATTTTGCGGGTGTCATCGTGCCACACCGCGACCGCTGACCCCCAACCGAGGCGGCCCGCTGGACGGCCCGATCAGCGCCGGTGGACCACCAGCAGGGCCCGGTCGTCGTTGCGGGAGCCCAGTGCGTCGACCAGACGGGCCGCCCCACCGTCGAACTCGCCGCGCAGCAGCCGCTCGGCCTGGCCCAGCATCCGGTCGATGCCGAGCCCGATGTCGCGGGTGGGCGTCTCCACCATGCCGTCGGTGTAGAGCAGCAGCGCGTCGCCGGAGCGCAGCACCCCCCGGACGCACGGGAACGGCGCGTCCGGGATCAGCCCCAGGATCGGTCCCTCGGTCTCGAGGATCGTCCACCTCCCGGAGCCGGAGGACAGCTGGACGGCGGGCGGGTGCCCGGCCGTGCGGATCTCGAACTCCCCCGTGACCAGGTCGAGCGAGAGGTGCACCGCGGTCGCGAACCCCTCCTCCCAGTCCTGCCTGAGCAGGTAGTGGTTGGAGGCACGCAGGAAGTCGGCCGCGGGCAGCGCGGTCAGCAGGCCCCCGAAGGCTCCGGAGAGCTGGAGCGCCCGGGTGCCGGCCTGCTCGCCCTTGCCGGAGACGTCGACGACCGCGACCTCGAGGCGGGTGCTGGCGGCCGACCCGCTGGTGACGATGAAGTCGCCGGCGAACGGCGTGCCGCCGGCCGAGCGCAGCGCGGACTCGGCGTACCAGTCGGCGGGGAGCTGCGGGATCACACCCTGCCCCAGGATCCGGTCGCGCAGGTCGACGAGCATCGACTCCCCGAGCACGCCGGCGACACCGAGCCTGGACCGCCGGAAGGACGTGAGCAGGATGATGAAGCAGAGCAGGAAGAGGATGGCCACGGCGATCACCGTGCGCGTGGTGATCTCCTCCTGGCGGGTCAGGCCGAGCATCAGCATCAGCAGGACCAGCACCACGAACCAGGGCAGCTGGCGCGGGCCGAGCAGCAGGCTGCCCAGCAGGAGCGGCACCATCAGCGCGGTGATCGGGATGATGTTCGGCCAGCCCATGATCGAGCCCGTGATCACGGCCACCGCGAGGACGAGCACCGCGAGCATGCGGTTCTCGGGAGGCGCGCCACGGCGCACCATCCCCCGCCATCGGCGGCGGACGGCCGTGGGCCCGGCTGGCCGGGCCTGCTCCCGGAGAGCGGTCATGGTCGTCGGTCCTCGTTCTCTTGTCGCTTCACTGTAGGGCTCGGGAACGGAACGTGCGCTGGCATTGCGGACACCAGAACAGGTTTCTCCCCTGGAGCACCCCGGTGCGGATGGTGGCACCACAGACGTGGCAGGGCTGCCCGGTCCGTCGGTAGACGTAGACCTCTCCCCCGTGGTCGTCGACCCTGGGCGGGCGGCCCATCGCCTCCGGGGTGTGCTCCGGACGGACGGTGTCGATCCGTCCGGTGCGGACACCCGCGGCCATCAGCGCCACCAGGTCGCCCCACATGGCCGCGAACTGCCCGGCCCGCAGGGTGTTCCCGGGCCGCAGGGGGTGCAGGCGGTGCCGGAAGAGCAGCTCGGCGCGGTAGACGTTGCCCACCCCGGCCAGGACGGCCTGGTCCATCAGCAGCCCGCCGATCGGCGCCCTGCTGCGCCGGATCCGCTCCCACGCCAGGGCCGGGTCGGCGTCGGGCCGGATCGGGTCCGGCCCCGACCTCGCGACGACGGCGTCGCGGCCCGCGCCGGTGACGAGCTCGCACGTGGTGGCGCCCCGGAGGTCGGCGTACGCCCCGGGACCGACGATCCGCAACCGGACCTGGCCGACCGGCTCGGGCACCTCGTCGACCCCCGTGCGTACGTCGAACGTGCCGTAGAGGCCCAGGTGGACGTGGACGAAGCGGTCGCCGGGGAAGCCGACGAAGAGGTGCTTGCCCCACGCCTCCGCCCCCTCGAGGACGCTCCCGTCCACCAGCGCCGCCGAGTCCGCGAACCGACCCTGCGGGCTGCCCACCCGGACCACCCGCCCGGCGAAGGCGGCCGACAGCTCGCCGGCGAGGCGGTGGAGGGTGTGGCCCTCAGGCATCGCCCGCCGGCCCGCCCAGGGCGGAGTCCGGCAGCGGCGGCAGCACCCGCGTGGTCTCGTACGACGCCAGCTGGGCGATCCTGCGGGAGTGCCGCTCCTCGCCGCTGAACGGCGTGGCGAGGAAGACCTCGACGAAGCGGGTCATGTCGGCCAGCGAGTGGAGGCGGCCGCCGACGGAGACCACGTTGGCGTCGTTGTGCTCGCGGGCCAGGACCGCCGTCTCCTCGGACCAGACCAAGGCGGAGCGCACGCCGATGACCTTGTTGGCGGCGATCTGCTCGCCGTTGCCGGAACCGCCGATCACGACGCCCAGGCTGTCGAGGCCCTCAGCCTGGTCGGCGGCGACGCCCTCGGCGGCCCGCAGGCAGAAGACCGGGTAGTCGTCGAGGGGATCGTGGACGAAGGGGCCGTGGTCGACCGGGTCGTAGCCGTGTTCGGTCAGCCAGGAGACGAGGTGGTCCTTGAGGTCGAGGCCGGCATGGTCGGAGCCGAGGTGCACGCGCATGGCGGGATTCTCGCAGAGGGCTGCCTCAGGGATGCATCCGGACGAAGGCTGCGACCTGCGCCAGCAGCGCCTCGGCCGCGGGGAAGGCGGCGACGTGGCGCCAGAAGCCGTGGACCTGGCCCTGGTAGCGGGTCGAGACGACCGGGACGCCGGCCTCGGCCAGCAGGTGGGCCAGGTGCTCGCCCTCGTCGCGGAGCGGGTCGTGCTCGGCGGTGACCACGAGCGTCGCCGGCAGGGTCCCGAGCCGGTCGGAGAGCAGCGGCGCAAGGTCCGGGTCGGCCAGGTCGGCCGCGGAGCCGGCGTACTGCTGCCAGTACCACGCCGCCTCCCGGGGGTCGAAGCCGTCCGCGGCGGTGCGGTAGGACTCGAAACGGGCCGTCGGGTCGAGGAACGGGTAGATCAGCACGGCGGCCCGGAACCGGCCCGGGTGCCGCAGCGCGGCGACGAGGGCGAGGTTGGCGCCGGCGCTGTCGCCGTGGACGTACGTCGACCCGCCGGGGATCCCGTCGCGTTCGCGGTCGACCCAGGCGAGGACCGTGTCGACGTCGTCCGGGGCGGCCGGGAACCGGTGCTCGGGCGGGCGGCGGTAGTCGACGCTCAGCACCGCGAGGCCGGTGCGGTTGGCGAGCCGCCGGGCCGGCGCGTCGTGCACGTCGACGTCGTGGAAGACGAAACCGCCGCCGTGCAGGTGCACGACCAGGCCCGGAGCCGCCCCGGTCGGCACGTAGAGCCGGCAGGGCACCCCGTCGGCGTCGACGTCGCGTACCTCCGCCACGTCCTCGCGGGGCTCGGCCAGGGCCGCGGCCCGGTTCTGGGCTCGCGCGGCCCCGACGTCGTACCCGTCGGTCCACACGGGCACGTCGGCGGCCACCTCCTCGACGGCCCTCCGGGCCTCGGGGAACAGCACCGGCGCCCGCCTCAGCGCGACATGAGGGCGTCGAGGCCGACGGCGATCGCGGCCGCCACCCGGAAGTCGACGCGCTGGTCGGGCACGTGCACGGTGTACTTGTCGCGGACCGAGGCCTGGCGCTCGACCGCCAGCAGGGGCTGGCCCTCGGGGGTCACGAAGTCGAAGTGGATCGGCAGGAACGGGATCTCGGTGAAGCGGCGCAGGATCGCGACCAGCTGGCTGC
>JAOPXF010000055.1 GCA_025965295.1 Nocardioides sp. | reverse complement strand
CAAGTTACGGCCTCGACGAGCCGATCGGCAATGTCGACTCCAACGCCATCCTGTCGGCAGTGAAGGCATTCCAATCCGCCGACCCCGACGGAGGCGAATGGGCCGTCCGCGTCATCGCCGACTGGGGCAAGATCGGCGGCATGGGCCCGCTGATCGTAGGCTCCGGTGCGAGGGTGGCCGACGTCTTGCAGGAATGGGTTGAGGAGACCGACGTCGACGGCTTCAACCTGGCCTACGCGATCACCCCCGGAACGTTCGCCGACTTCATCGACCACGTGGTCCCCGTACTGACCGCCCGCGGTGCCTATCAGTCGGAGTACACATCGGGGACGTTGCGCAACAAGCTGTTTGGCCGCGGTGACCGACTCCCCGACGAACACCGCGGGTCGCGCTACCGTGTCGGCGGCCCGTCGTCGACCATCATCGACCGCCCGTCCACCGGGCCCTCTTCGTCGTCGTCGCTGGCCTCACAGCCGACCGCCAGCCGCTAGGAGTCATTTCGTGCCCGTCAAGCTTCACTGGTTCCTGCCCACCTACGGCGACAGCCGGCTGATCGTCGGGGGCGGTCACGGCACCCCCGCCGGAGTCGCCCACAGCGACCGGGACGCGTCGATCGACTACCTGGGCTCGATCGTCCGCGCCGCTGAGTCGTTCGGCTTCACCGGCGCCCTGATCCCGACCGGGGCGTGGTGTGAGGACGCGTTCATCACCGCCGCTCTGCTGGCACGGGAGACGACGTCGCTGGCCTTCCTGGTCGCCTTCCGCCCAGGGCTCGTCAGCCCCACCCTGTCGGCCCAGATGGCGGCCACGTTCGCCAGGCATGCCCCCGGTCGACTCCTGCTCAACGTGGTCGTCGGCGGAGAAGCCCACGAGCAGCGGGCGTTCGGAGATCACCTGGACAAGGACGCGCGCTACGAGCGGTGCGACGAGTTCCTCGACGTCGTGCGCCGGCTGTGGACGGGTGAGACCGTGACGCTGGACGGAAAGCACATCCAGGTGGAGGAAGCGTCCCTGGCGACGCTTCCGAATCCGGTGCCGCCGTTGTACTTTGGCGGCAGCTCGGCCGCCGCCGGGCCGGTGGCCGCGCGGCACGCCGACGTCTACCTCACCTGGGGCGAACCCCCCGAGCTGGTGCGCGAGAAGATCGCGTGGATGCGGGAGCTCGCCGAGGCGGAGGGGCGCGCCGTCCGGTTCGGCCTGCGCATCCACACGCTGTCGCGCGACTCCTCCGAGGAGGCCTGGCGGCACGCCCAGTGGCTCCTCGACGGGCTCGACCCGGAGACGATCGCCGCGAGCCAGGCGGCCCTCCGGGCCAGCGAGTCCACCGGGCAGCAGCGGATGAGCTCGCTGCGCGGCGGGCGCACGTCGTACACCTCGGCCCACGAGCTCGAGGTGTCCCCGAACCTGTGGACGGGGGTCGGGCTGGTGCGCGGCGGCGCCGGCACGGCCCTCGTCGGCAGTCACGAGGAGGTGGCCGACCGGATCGAGGAGTACCACCGCCTCGGCATCGACGAGGTCATCCTCTCCGGCTACCCGCACGTCGAGGAGGCCTACTGGTTCGGCGAGGGCGTCATGCCCGTGCTGCGCCGCCGCGGGCTCCTCGGCGGGGCCGCGGCGACATCGCGGGTCGCGGCGCTGGCCTGAGCCTCGAACCCGTCGCCCGCTGTAGGGACGTGTGGGACGCTTGTGGCGTGGACGACGTGACCTGGGGAGCTCTCACGCTCACGCTCACCCTGCTCGGGGCGATCTGGACCTGGGTCGCCTACCAGCGGCGCGGCGTGACGTCGGGCCTGCGTGCCCTCGCCTTCACGCTGCTGCCGCTCGCGGCCTACCTCACCAAGACCCTCCAGATGTTCACGAAGATCGTGGACGCGGTGGCCACCTGGGCCACCAACCTCGTCTTCAACCCGTTCGTGTGGGCGGGCGTGGTGCTGGCCGGGCTCTCCGTCGTCCTCTTCACCGTGAGCGGCTACCTGCGCTCCCGGGAGCTCGGCCGCTCGCGGCCCTCCGGCGAGACGGGCTCGAAGCCCGCCCCGGCCTCCCGCAAGGAGCTGCCGCCGGCCGCGGGACGCGGAGGCCCGGCCATCGACGACGACATGGCCGAGATCGAGGCGCTGCTGCGCAAGCGCGGCATCACCTGATGGCGCACTCCTTCGTGGACCGCAACCGCCTGTGGTCCCGGCTCAACGACGCCGTGGCCAAGCACGGCGAGCCGCTGCCGACCCCGCTGATGGTCGTCGACCTCGACGCGTTCGACGCGAACGCCGCCGACCTGGTCCGCCGGGCCGGCGGCAAGCCCGTCCGGGTGGCCTCGAAGTCCCTGCGGGTGCCCGCCCTCGTGAGCCGCGCGCTGGCCCACGAAGGCTTCGGCGGGGTGCTCGCCTACACCCTGCGCGAGGCGCTCTGGCTGCACGAGCAGGAGATCTCCGACGACGTCCTGGTGGCCTACCCGACCGTCGACCTCGGCGCCATCGCCAGGCTGGTCGGCTCCCCGTCCGCCGCGGCCCACGTCACGCTGATGGTCGACGACGTCGCCCAGCTCGACGTCATCGACTCGGTCCGCTCCTCGCGCGCGGTGCCCGTCCGGGTCGCCATCGAGATCGACGCGGGGCTCCGGATCGGCGGCCAGCACGTCGGCCCCAAGCGCTCCCCCCTCTACGACCCGGCCCCGGTCGTGGCGCTCGCCCGGGCCATCGAGAGTCGGGGCGGCTTCCGGCTCGTCGGTGCGATGACCTACGAGGGCCAGGTCGCGGGCCTGGCCGACGACCTGCCCGCCCAGCGCGCCCGCTCGATGGTCGTGCGTCGCCTCAAGTCCGCGTCGATGAGCCAGCTCGAGGTACGCCGTCGCGAGATCGCGGCCGCCCTCGCCGAGGTCACCGAGCTGGAGTTCTGGAACGCCGGTGGGTCCGGCTCGGTCGAGGCCTCCGCCTCGGACCCGGTCGTCACCGAGGTCGCCGCCGGGTCGGGCCTCCTGGTCCCGACCCTCTTCGACCACTACCAGTCGTTCCGTCCGCGGCCCGCGTCCTTCTTCGGGCTGCCCGTCGTCCGGCGACCCTCGCCCCAGGTGGCGACCGTGCACGGCGGCGGCCTGGTCGCGTCCGGCCCCGCGGGCGCCGACCGGCTCCCGACGCCGTGGGCTCCGGCGGGCCTGCACCTCACCGGCCTCGAGGGGGCGGGGGAGGTCCAGACCCCCCTGACCGGCCACGCGGCGGCCCTGCTCGCCATCGGTGACCTCGTGTGGTTCCGGCACGCGAAGTCCGGCGAGCCCTTCGAGCACACCAACACCGTCCACCTGCTCGCCGGGGAAGCGTTCGTCGACGAGGTGCCGTCGTACCGCGGCCACGGGCTGGCCTTCTGACCGCCGTGGACACCGCGGCGCTCGTGCTGGACCTCGCGTACGCGCGGGAGCCGACGCTCGGCGCCGGCCGCCTCGTCTGCGTCGACGGCCCCGGCGGGTCCGGCAAGACCACGCTGGCCGCCGCGCTCGCGGAGCGGCACCCGGGCAGCACCGTGGTGCACATGGACGACCTGTACGACGGGTGGTCCGGCCTGCTCGACGTCCGAGGACCGCTCGACGACCTGTTGCTGCCGCTCGCCCGCGGCGAGGCGGGCAGCTACCGCCGATACGACTGGCACCAGCGGAGGTACGCCGAGACCGTCGTCGTCGCACCCGCTCCGCTGCTGGTGCTCGAGGGCGTGGCGTCCGGGGTGCGCTCGCACGCCCACCTCGCCACGGTGACGGTGTGGGTCACCGCCCCCGCCGACCTCCGGCTGCACCGGGGGCTGGAGCGAGACGGCATCGCGCTCCACGACCAGTGGCAGGAGTGGATGCGCAACGAGGAGGTCCTCTTCGCCCGGGAGGGCGTCGCCGGGCGTGCGGACGTGCTCGTCGACGGCACGGGGGTGGCCCCGCCGAGGGTGCGCCGACCTTAGGGTGGAGACCATGCTTCCTCCCAGCGGCGACCAGTTCGAGATCTCGGGCGGCGGCTACCGCGCCGTCGTGACCGAGAGCGGCGCCGCCCTGCGCGTCCTGGAGTACGCCGGACGGCCCCTCGTGGACGGCTTCGCCGAGGACGAGATGTCTTCAGGTGGCCGCGGCCAGGTGCTGATGCCCTGGCCGAACCGGATCCGCGACGGCGCCTACTCCTTCGGCGGCCAGGACCTCCGGCTGGCGCTCACCGAGCCGGCACGGCACAACGCCTCGCACGGACTGGTCCGCTGGGCGGCCTGGACCCGCGAGGAGCACTGCGCCAACTCGGTGTCGCTGGTCTACCGCCTGATGGCCCAGAGCGGCTATCCGTGGACGCTCGACCTGCACGTGCTCTACGACCTGTCGGCCGACGGTCTCACCGTCACCCAGACCGCGACGAACATGTCCGAAGAGGCCGCGCCGTACGCCAGCGGGGCGCATCCCTACCTCGCCGTCGGGCCCGGCCCGATCGACACCCTGGAGCTCACCCTGCCCGCCGCGACCCGCTCGCTGGTCGATGACCGGAAGCTGCCGGTCGGGCACGAGGACGTCGAGGGCACGGCGTACGACTTCCGCGTCACGCGACCACTGCGCGACACGGCCCTGGACGACGCCTTCGCCGGGCTCGACCGGGACGAGGACGGCGTGGCCACGACCGTGCTGCGCGACCCCGCGACCGGTGCGGGCGTGGCGCTGTGGGTGGACGAGCGGCACCACTGGCTGCAGGTCTACAGCGGCGACGACGTGCCCGCCACGGCCCGCCGGTCCCTCGCCGTCGAGCCGATGACGGCCCCGGGCGAGGCGTTCCGGTCCGGCGAGGACCTCGTCACGCTGGCGCCGTCCGGGCAGCCCGGCGACGAGCACTCGGCCTCGTGGGGCCTCCGCGCCCTCGACTGAGGGGCGCACCGCGTCAGCGGTTGGCCAGCGCCCGCAGCTGCCGGACCGCGCGCTTGGCCCGCTCGCCGTCAGAGCCCTGGATGGCCAGCGTGGACGCGGTCGTGCCGTCGGAGAGGTCAAGGGTGGCCCACGGTGCCCCGGGCGGCATGTGGACCGCCACGACCTCGGCCCAGGCGTACTCGTGCCGGCGGTAGCCGTTGACCACCACCAGCCGGTCGTCGTCTGCCACGACGCGCGAGCGGACGAGTGCGAACCAGGCCGAGAACGCGAGCAGCCCGAGGAAGACGAGCGTGGCGCGCTGGAACGGCGTGAACTTGGCCCGGGTCTCGTCGTCGAAGCCGAACCACGCGAAGGCACAGACCACGAGCAGCATGCCCCCGAAGAGGACCCCGGCGACGCGGGCACCGAACGGGCGCCAGGTGTGCGGCAGCGCCGGCACGCCCTCAGAGCCGGCAGGCATGGATGTCCGTGAGCAGAATGCCGCGAGCACCGATGTCGAAGAGCTCGTCCATGAGCCGCTGGGCGCCCTCGCGGGGCACCATCGCCCGCACGGCGACCCAGCCCTCGCGGCGCAGCGGGGCGATCGTCGGGCCCTCGATGCCGGGGGTCAGCGCGACCGCGGCCGAGACGTGCTCGTCGCGGACGTCGTAGTCCATCATCACGTAGCTGCGGGCCACCAGGACGCCCTCGACGCGGCGCCGGAAGATCTCGAAGCCGGACGGCACGTCGCCGGAGCGCGTGACGAGCACGGCCTCGGACTCGAGGATCACGTCGCCGAAGACCTCGAGCCCGGCCTGGCGCAGGGTGCCGCCGGTCTCGACCACGTCGGCGACCACGTCGGCCACGCCGAGCTGGATCGAGCTCTCGACCGCCCCGTCGAGCCGGAT
>JAOPXF010000042.1 GCA_025965295.1 Nocardioides sp. | reverse complement strand
GGGTCGTCGTCGGTCCACCCGGGCGGTTCGTCAGGGACGTCGTCGAGGTCGTCGTACGTCGACTCCGGCCGGGCGCTCGCGAGCTCGGCGGTCAGCAGTGCGAGTCGGCGGGCGACGGCCTCCTGGTGCTCGGGGCTCGGTCGGCGGGTGCGCATGGGACGACGCTAGGAACGACCCACCCCCGCCGACAGGGCCGCCGTCGCGGCTGTGGGTAACGCCGCACGACCGAGGCATGTGGGTCCTTCGCGGCGCCTTTGGATCACTTGCATCGACAAGCCGGATCACCCCCTACGGTCTGGCCCCGTGAGCAAGCGCGCCCGTTGCAGACTGGACCAGTCGCGTAATCCCGGATCAGGCGTACCCCCGCCAACCGTTCGCAATCCGGGGCTCAGCAGGCACCCGGCAGGTCGCTGCGTCGCACCTGCCTTGGGGGCCTCGAGCCCTCGCGACCACCAGGCGGTGAATGCACACGCGTCGGGCAAACGGATCATGCGTCCCGGTGAGGCGGGAACGTAGGCAAGGGAGCCAGCCCACGCAACCTTCTAGTAGCACCCTCGAACGCCTGCGCCGGAACTCAATAGCCCTCTCGGGCGTCGTCGGGTTGATCGTGGAGTCCAGTGAACTGACCCGCTTCCTCAAGCCTCGCCCGGTCGTCATCCTCGGTCCGCGAGTACCAAGCCCCCAGGCGCAGCCGAAGGTTGCGGCGCGCCTCGGGCGTCATTCGGGCTACTCGCTTCTGCTGAAGCCATTCGAGGTCGTCGGTGAACGTGACACGAGTTCGGAAGGCGACGTGGGGGTAGCGGCCACCCGCGATCTCGGGAACCACACTGCCCACGGGAGACAGGAGCATCCCGTCAAAGAACAGTTCTCCAGCCGTTGCCGGCCAGCCGGACAGCAGCCCTCGAACCATGCCATGGTCAGCCGGCAGCGCAGCGGTTCTCACAACCGCAGCCAATTCCGCGATGGACCGCTGCTGGGTTGTACAACATTGGCTTATAACGATTGCGGGATAGACCCTCCACTTGACCTGACTCCACGTTTCCTTCACGTCGGGCTCTGCCCGCAGCACCGAGAAGGGCACGGAATCCAACAAGTCCCCCTGCCGGAGGGCCTCAGTGGGTTCAGGTACGTCGTCTTGCCACACCGCTAGAGGTCAGGATCGTCGTAGACGCTGGACCAATCGATGTCCGAGGGTGAGTCCACGAGCGCCACCAAGCTGTTGAGTTCGTCCGCTTCATGTCGACTGAGGATGCGAGCGTGCGACTCACTCGATGCAACAAGCCGCAGTTGAGCCCGAGCCGTGCGGAATCCCTCTCGATCACCGTGAGACATGGCCACGTACGCCGCCCGCGCCAATGCCCGGCGGGTCCCATCGGCTGCGTCACGGGGACGCGCCGAAACGAAACCGTCCGCCTCGAGCAGATTCAATTCCGCGACGGTCATGTAGCTCACCCCTGTTTCACCTTCGACGGTACTACCACGTCGGTGACGCTAGCAGCCAGCCGGTCGGCCGCCTGTTCGATCTCGCGAACGAGCGATTGTAGCTCAAACGGCGAGTGGAGCGTGATCCCTTGACTCAGGGTCCATCTGGAGTCAACGAAGATCGCAGTCTCTGGGAACTCCATGGCCATGAGGGTCTCAACGACGTTTGAGGGCTCACCCGCCTGCATGCGACCTGCGAAGCGCGTCAAGCGGAAGGGCGCCTCCTCGGCACTGATCACGCCGAACTCCGCTTGGTACGCCCGACCCGTGGTGGGATCTTGCCCATCGACGAGAGCGGCATAGTCGAAGATGCCCGTCCGTTCGGCTAGCGAGCCCAGCAGCCGCTGTGAGGACACCTGCGCAGCACGGGGAGGCGGATCGACCACCTCGGACAGATGCTGGAACGAAATGACCAGCGAAGTGACGTTCGGATCCAGCAGCCGGGCCACGACCGCCATGGCGGGCTCCATGGGCCCTTCGATATCTGCGGTCAAGTAACTGGTGTACGAGATGTACTCGACGCCTACATGGAGTTCACAGGGTCCATCATAGATGACCGAGATGTCCTCGTCTCGAATCCGAAACCGCTCGACGTCCGCGAGGCCCCTCAACTCGTTCAACAGGCGGCCGCGGACGTCGTACAGCGCCGGCGTCGGCGCCGTCTTCAGATGGATCCTGAGTGACCAGGCCCTAGGCGAGTTGCTCATCGAGACAAAAGGTAGCGCAGACTACGGGGACATGTACGAGCACGATCCACATGCTCGGCTACGGCGAACCGTGTCCCCAGACATCACACTTAGGGAACGCCGTCGCAGACGGCATCGCTGTCGTGCCGGTCGGCCAGGTGGGTTCGCAGCACGGGAGCGGCGCGGTGGCGACCGAGGTTCCACTCCAGCCAGTCGTCGGCGCCGCCGTCGCCATGGCCCATCAGCGCGCAGTCCACGACGTCGTCCGGGAGCGTGGCCAGCACGGGCACCGCGTCGTCGGAGAGGCCCTGCAGGTAGTACCAGTCGACCTTGCCGGTCTCGTCGTACCTGTCCAGGTTGTGCTGGGCGATCCAGGCATCCGGGTTGAGCGCGGCCAGCAGGAGCAGCAGGCCGGCGCCGCTGAGCAGGGCCGCGCGGGGCAGCCAGCCCGCGCGGAGCACCACGCCGGCCGCCATCACACCGAGCACCAGCAGCCCGAGCCAGCCCTCGAAGACGTCGACCAGGAGCCGGAGCCGGGTGAAGCCGTAGGCCTCCTGGTAGACGTGCATCCGGTAGAGCGCGGAGGCGACCACGACCAGCGTGAGCACGCAGAGCAGGCCGAGCGACCCGCGCAGCCAGGCCAGGTCCGCGGGCGTCGTGCGCGGCGCCTTCCGGGCGGCCGCCCACACCACGAGCAGGGTGAGCCCGGTGGCCACCGTGAGCTGGCCGAAGCCCTGGTGGACGTACTCCGCGTAGGTCAGCCCGGTCGTGCGCTCGAGGTAGTCGTGGCCGCCGAAGGTCACGGCGGCCTGCGCGACGAGGAAGACCGTGAACACGGCGTCGACGATCAGCACCGGGGCCAGCCACTCGTAGCGGTGGGCGACGGACCGGGCCGGGGGCCCGGCGGACTCGACGCGCGGCGGGTTCAGCGCGAGGTACGTCGCCGCCAGGACCACCCCGGCGACGGCGACGGCGACGAAGGCGCGCAGCACGAACGTGTCGAGCTGCAGGTCCGGGACGACCGCTCCGGCCCACTCCGCGAAGAGCGCGTCGGCCGAGGCGAACAGCAGCCCGAAGACGACCAGGCCCAGCAGCGACCAGAGGGCCGTGCGCACGGCTGCGACGTGGTTGCCCAGGACGCTGACCGCGCGCGCCGAGCGACCCAGCCACGGCAGCCCGCGCAGCCCGGCGAGCGGCCAGGCGATGCCGGCGAGCACGAAGGCCGGCAGGGTGCGGCCGTTCACCAGCCCGGCCATGCAGACCGCGGCACCGGCCAGGAGACACAGGACGACGACCCAGTCGGCATCTCGTACGACGACCGTCGCCGCCAGCAGCACGCACAGGGCGGCACACGCCAGCGTGAACGGCGACCGGCGGTTGGCGCTGAACGCCAGGATCACTCCCCCGGCCGCCAGCAGCACGGCGAACGTGCCGACCCCGAGGTCCCGGAACGGCAGCACCAGGCCGGCCAGCAGGCCGACGCCGAGACAGCTGAGCACCGCGCGCACGTCTGCGGGGACGCCCGTGTCCGGCCAGAACCTGCCGAACAGCGCGTCCAGGGCCGGCTCGGGCGCCGAGGGCGCAGGGGCTGCAGGCGCTGCCTGCACGTGGGACGGGTTCGTCATGGCGGGCTCCTCGGCCTCGGGACGTGCGGTGGGGGCCTGGGCGCGCCGGCGTGGCTCGTGCGGGAGGTCGACGCGCACCCGGGCGCCGGCGCCGGGCGCGTCGGGCCTCGGCTCGGGGTCGACGAAGTGGATGGTGCCGCCATGCAGGTCGGTCACCCAGCGGGCGATCGCGAGGCCGAGGCCGGTGCCGCCGCCGCCCTCGGTCTCCCCGAGCGTCCCGAAGCGCTCGAAGACCCGGTCCCGGTCGGCGGCGGGGACGCCGGGTCCGTCGTCGGAGACCTCCAGCCGCCAGCCGGCGGCCGTGACCTGGGCGGTGACCCGGACGACCCCACCGGCCGGGCTGTGCCGGGACGCGTTGTCGAGCAGGTTGGCGACCAGCTGGTGGAGCCGGGCCGGGTCCGCGGTGGCCGTCAGCTCCGGCGGCGCGACGTGCACGACGTACGCCACCTCACGACCGGCCACCCGCGCCTCGGCCACCGCACGCTCCAGCAGGTCCAGGACGGGCACCCGGGTCGTGGACAGGGTGGCCGCACCGGCGTCCACCCGCGCGAGGTCGAGCAGGTCGGAGGCAAGTGCCCCGAGCCGCTCGGCCTGGTCGAGCGCCGCGCGCAGGGTGACGGGGTCCGGCTCCGCCACGCCGTCGGCCAGGTTCTCGAGGACCGCGCAGAGCGCGGCCAGCGGGGTGCGCAGCTCGTGGCTGACGTTCGCGACCAGCTCGCGGCGCTGACGGTCCACCGTGGCCAGGTCCTCGGCCATCCGGTTGAAGGCGCGGGCCAGCTCACCCACCTCGTCGCCCGAGGTTGCGGTGACCCGGGCGGAGTAGTCCCCCCGGGCCATCCCGCGCGCGGCGGCGGTCATCTCCCGCAGCGGCGAGGTCATCCCGACGGCCAGCAGCTGGGTGACACCGAGGGCCAGGACCACGGTGACCGGGACGCTGAGCCAGACGGGCACCCCGGCGTCCGCGCCGGTCGCCGCGACGACGGAGGCCACGGTGACGCTCACCGCGACGAGCAGCCCGAGCTTGACCTTGACCGACGTCACCTGGTCCAGCAGCGGGCCGCTCACGAGGCGCCACCGGGCTCGAGGGCGTAACCGACACCGTGGACCGTACGCACCCGGTCGGCACCGATCTTGGCACGCAGCGCCTTCACGTGGCTGTCGACGGTGCGGGTGCCGGTGGCTCCGGCCCAGCCCCACACCTCGGCGTACAGGCTCTCGCGGGTCAGTACGACGCCCGGGTCGCCGGCGAGGCGGACGAGGAGGTCGAACTCCGTCGGGGTCAGGTGCACCTCGGCGCCGGCGACCCAGACGCGGCGGGCACCCACGTCGACGCGGAGGTCGCCCAGGTCACCCAGTTCGCTCGCCGGGACCGCGGCGAGCTCCGCGGCCCGGTCGACCCGCCGCAGCAGGGCAGCCACCCGGGCCACCAGCTCCCGCATCCGGAACGGCTTGGTGAGGTAGTCGTCGGCACCGACGCCGAGCCCCACCAGGATGTCCGCCTCGTCGTCGCGCGCGGTCAGCATCAGCACCGGCACCGGCCGCTCGGCCTGGATCCGCCGGCAGACCTCGTGGCCGTCGAAGCCCGGGAGCATCACGTCCAGCACGACCAGGTCCGGCACGCTCTCCGCGAACAGCGCGACCGCGCCGGGCCCGTCCCAGGCCTGGGTGACGTCGTACCCCGACCCGCGCAGGCGCTCGGTGACCGCCCGGTTGATCACCGGCTCGTCCTCGACCACGAGGATCCTGGGGCCCGTGCTGATGTCGGGGCTGCTGTCGGGCATGCTGCGAGCGTAGGAGCGCGTCCGGTCAGGAGTGGCGGACGACTCGTGAAGGTTTCGTGCAGGTTCGCCGAGCCGGGCCCCGGGCACCCTCGCAGGCGCGGGCGGGCAAACAGCTTGTGGACGGTCGCCCGATACCCGCAGGGTGAGCAGATGAGCGAAGCACAAGACGCAGTCCAGCGCGCTGTTGACGCCAACGCCCTGCATCGCCCGGTCGTGATCGGCCCAGACGTCGTGCGCCGCCCCGCGAGCCCGAGCACCGAGACGGTGCACAGCCTGCTCAGGCACGTGCGGGCCAAGGGCCTCGAGTGTGTCCCTGAGCCCCTCGGCGTCGAGGGCGGCATCGAGAGGCTCCGCTTCATTCCGGGCGCGGACGGCGGGGAGGGCTGGTTCCACCAGCACACGGACCAGGGCCTGGCCTCGGCCGCACGGCTCCTGCGGTCGATCCACGATGCCAGTGCGGACTGGACGCCCCCTGCGGGTGCCGTGTGGGTGGCCCAACCGGTCGCCGGCGAGGCGACCGTCTTCTGTCACGGCGACCCTGGCCCGTGGAACTTCATCTGGCGCGACAACGAGGCGATCGCGCTGATCGACTGGGACTACCTCCACCCCGCGCCGCGGCTCGACGACGTCGCGTACGCGCTGCGGTGGTTCGCGCCGCTGCGCTCCGACGAGCACGCCAGGGACTGGCACCACTTTCCGGGGATCCCGGACCGTCGTGCCCGGGTGCAGACGTTCGTCGAGGCGTACGGCGGACTCCCGGCGTTCGACGTCGTCGACGTCGTCACGGATCGGATCCGCTCCGTCAGCACGCTGCGACGTCAGCTCGCCGACCAAGGGATCGAGCCGCAGCGCACCTGGGTGGCCGACGGTGCCGAGGAGCGCGACGTCGAGGAGATCGAGTGGATCGAGGCGCACCGCGAGGAGCTGACTCTCCAGGTGCACGGGTAAGCGTCTGCTTCAGCCAGCCGCTCCTGGCGGTCAGAGCCGCGGCGCGACGCAGACGGCGAGCATGCCGGGGCCGACGTGTGCGCCGAGCACGGCGCCGAGCTCACCGCACCAGACCTCACGGCCGCCGAGGTTGTCGGCCAGCCGCTCGCCGAGCTTCTCGGCGAGCACCCCGGCGCGGTCCGGGCTGGCGAGGTGAGCGACGCAGACGTCGACCGGCCGGTCGCCGGCGGCCTGGACCGCGAGCTCCTCGAGCCGGCTCAGCGCCTTGGTCGTCGTCCGGACCTTCCCGAGGGTGGTGACCCGGCCGTCCTCGATCTGGAGCAGCGGCTTGAACGAGAGCGCGCCGCCGAACAGGGCCGACGCCGCGCCGATCCGTCCGCCACGACGGAGGTACTCCAACGTGTCGACGTAGAACAGCGACGACGACGCGACCGCCCGGGCCCTGGCGGCCTCCGCTGCCTCGTCGGCGGTGCCGCCCGCGTCGAGGACATCGGCCGCGGCCAGCGCCGCGAAGCCGGTCGCGACGCCCACCTGACGGCTGTCGATCGGGATCACCCGGATCGATGCGTCCCGTGCGGCGAGCTGGGCCGACTCGAACGTGCCGCTCATCTCCCCCGTCAGGTGGATCGAGACCACCTCGGTCGCGCCACCGCGCGCGGCCTCCTCGTAGGCGTCGAGCAGGGCGGCGGGCGTGGCCCGCGACGTGCTGACCGGTGTCCACTCCTTCAGCGCGGCGGCCACCATGTCGGGAGTCGCGCCGTCCGGGGTGCCCTCGTCGTACGACGTCGCGCCGATGACGACCTGGAGCGGCACCACGACGATCCCGCGCTCGGCGGCCAGCTCCGGGGGAAGGCTGGAGGTCGAGTCGGTGACGATCACGGCCGACGGCATGGGACGAAGGTTAACGAGTGCCGTGGTCTCGACAAGCCCGACCACCGGTCACACGACGACGTTGACCAGCTTCGGGGCGCGCACGATCACCTTGCGGACGGTCCTGCCGTCCAGGGCGCGTACGACGGCCTCGTCCGCCATCGCCAGCGCCTCCAGGTCCGCGTCGGAGATGTCGGGCGACACCTCCAGGCGGGCCCGGACCTTGCCCTGGATCTGCACGACGGCCGTGACGGAGTCCTCGACCAGCAGCGCCGGGTCGACCTCGGGCCAGCCCGTGCGGGCGACGGTCGGCTCGTGACCCAGCCGCGCCCACATCTCCTCGGCGGTGTACGGCGCCACCAGCGACAGCAGGACCGCCACCGCCTCCGCGGCCTCGCGCACGGCCGGGTCGTCGGGACCGCAGCCGGTGTCGATGGCCTTGCGGGTGGTGTTCACCAGCTCCATCGTCCGGGCGACCATGACGTTGAACCGGTGCGAGTCGATCAGCTGCTCGGCATCGTGCAGGGTCTTGTGCGTGGCCTTGCGCAGGGCGACGTCGCCGCCCTCGGGCGAGACACCCACCTGGGACGTCACGTCGCCGGACAGCCGCCAGGCGCGCTGCAGGAACTTCAGCGCGCCGCCGGGCGACATGTCGGCCCAGTCGATGTCGTCCTCGGGCGGGCCGGCGAAGACCATGGTCAGCCGCACGGCGTCGACGCCGAACTCGTCGATCATGTCGCCCAGGTTCACGCCGTTGCCCAGCGACTTGCTCATCGCCTTGCCGCGGTTAATCACCTGGCCCTGGTTCATCAGCGCGCTGAACGGCTCGACGAAGTCCACCATGCCCATGTCGTGCAGCACCTTGGTGAAGAACCGCGAGTACAGCAGGTGCAGGATCGCGTGCTCGACGCCGCCGACGTACTGCGCGGCGGGCATCCAGTCTCGGACGGCCTCCTCGTCGAAGGGGCCCTTGTCGTAGTGCGGCGAGCAGTAGCGCAGGAAGTACCACGACGAGTCGACGAAGGTGTCCATCGTGTCGGTGTCGCGCCGGGCCGG
>JAOPXF010000024.1 GCA_025965295.1 Nocardioides sp. | reverse complement strand
GCTCGCCGGCGCCACCGCCGCCGCCCGGCCGCGGCAGCCGCGGCCGGCGTTCCTCGCGGACTCCCTGGCCGAGCGGCCGGCGGGTGACGTCTCGCTCGTCGACCTCAAGGCCTTCCTCACCCATCCGGTGCGGGCCTTCCTGCGCCAGCGGCTCGACCTCTCGACCCCGCTCGCGGCCGAGGAGGTGGGCGACGCGATCCCGATCGACCTCGACGCGCTCGAGCTGTGGGACGTGGGCGACCGGCTGCTGCGCGAGGTGCTGGCCGGCCAGGACGCCGTCGCCGTGATGACCGCCGAGCAGCTGCGCGGCACGCTGCCACCCGGGGGCCTGGGGCTGCGCGCGCTCGACCAGGTGGCCCGCGAGGCCCAGAAGCTGCTGACCCGTGCCGCCGACCTCCGCGCCGGCACCCCCCGCAGCCTCGACGTCGACATCGACCTCGGCAACGGCCGGCGGCTGACCGGCACCGTCGCCGGCGTCCACGGCACCAGGATCGTCAGCCTCGGCTACTCCCGGCTCAAGGCCCGCCAGCGCCTCACCTCCTGGGTCGACCTGCTGGCACTCAGCGCCGGCCACCCCGACGAGGTCTGGACCGCGCACGCGGTCGGGCGCGACCGGGCCGGCCCGAAGCGCGCGCTCGCCGGCCCGCTCGACCATCGAGCCGTCGACCTGCTGCGCGGGCTCGTCGAGCTGCGCGACCTCGGCCTGCGAGAGCCGCTGCCCGTCCCGCTCGCGACCGGCAACGCCTGGGCAGAGGCGCACGTCCTCGAGCTGATGGGCAACGACCGCTCGCCGGTCGCGGCCGCCGAGCGTGAGTGGCGCACCGACCCCAACAACTCCTGGGGGATCACCGGAGAGGACGCCGACCCCTGGCACGTGCGGGTCTGGGGCGAGCGCGCCCCGCTCGACACACTCGTCCGGGCCGGGCTGTCGACGTACGCCTGGCAGATCTGGGAGCCGTTGCTGACCGGTGGGGAGCGGGTGGCGGCGCTGTGAGCGAAGCGCGAGACCGCTGCGGCGGTGGGCTGTTCGGGGGCCGTGAGGACGCGGTCGAGCTGCGAGCTCACGAGGGGGCGCTGTGAGCGAAGCGAGCGACCACTTCGACATCCGCGACCCGCTGCCGACCGGCACCACGCTGCTGGAGGCGAGCGCCGGCACCGGCAAGACCTGGACCATCGGGGCGCTGGTGACCCGCTTCGTCGCCGAGGAGGGTGTGCCGCTCGAGCAGATGCTGGTCGTGACGTTCGGCCGGGCCGCGAGCCAGGAGCTCCGCGAGCGGGTGCGGGCGCAGCTGGTCGAGGCCGAGCGGGCGCTGGCGGTCGACAGCGTCCTGCCGGTCGAGCCGTCGGCACTGATCGACCTGCTGCTCGCCGATCCTGCCTCCCGGGCGCTCCGGCACCGCCGCGTCACCGAGGCGCTGGCCAGCTTCGACGCAGCCACGATCGCGACCACCCACCAGTTCTGCTCGATGGTGCTCGGCTCGCTGGGCGTCGCGGGCGACACCGACGCGCGGGCCCGTCTGGTCGAGGACCTCGACCAGCTGCTCGGCGAGGTGGTCGACGACCTGTACGTCCGCAAGTTCGCCTTCGCCGAGGTGGACCCCACGTTCTCGTACGCCGAGGCCCTGGCGCTGGCGCGCACGGCGGTCGGCGACCCGCAGGCCCGGCTCGAGCCGGCCGCCGACGACCCCGCCACGCCGGCCGGCCTGCGGGTCGCCTTCGCCCGGGCGGTGCGCGGCGAGATGGAGCACCGCAAGCGCCGGCTCGGGGTGCTGTCCTACGACGACCTGCTCAGCCAGCTCGCCGACGCCCTCGAGGACCCGGCCGCCCCGGCCCGGGCCCGGATGCGGCAGCGCTGGCGGATCGTGCTGGTCGACGAGTTCCAGGACACCGACCCGGTGCAGTGGCAGGTGCTCGACCGGGCCTTCTCCGGGCACGCCACGATGGTGCTGATCGGCGACCCCAAGCAGGCGATCTACGCCTTCCGCGGCGGCGACGTCACGACGTACCTCCACGCCGCCGACACCGCCACCACCCGCAAGACGCTGCCGGTCAACTGGCGCAGCGACGCCGACCTGCTCGACGCCTTCCAGACCGTGCTCGCGGGTGCCGAGCTCGGTGACCCGCGGATCGTGGTCCACGACGTGGCGGCGCGCCATCCCGGGTCCCGGCTGGCGGGGGCGCCGCACGCCGCGCCGTTCCGGCTGCGCGTGGTGAGCCGCGAGCTCTTCGGGAAGCGCGGGGACAAGCCGCTCCTCGTCAGCCAGACGCGACCCCACATCGCGCGGGACCTGGCCCTGGACGTCCGCGCGCTGCTCGCGTCGGGTGCCACGTTCGACGGACGCCCGCTGCTGCCGCGCGACGTCGCGGTCATCTGCTACCGCCACTTCGACCTGGCCGCTGCCCAGGAGGCCCTGCACGCCGTCGGGGTCCCCGCGGTCATCGCCGGCGGCGGCAGCGTCTTCGCGACGCCGGCGGCCACGGAGTGGCTCGAGCTCCTCGAGGCACTCGAGCAGCCGCACCGCAGCCCTCGGGTCCGCACCGCCGCGCTGACCTGCTTCGTCGGGCACACCGCGCGCGAGCTCGACGAGCGCGGCGACGACCTCACCGACGAGGTGGCCGAGACGATGCGCACCTGGGGCGAGGTCTTCGCGCTGCGCGGGGTCGCCGCCGTGCTCGAGGCCGCGACCGCGGCCGGCCTGCCCGCCCGGGTGCTCGAGCGGGTCGGAGGCGAGCGCCGGCTCACCGACCTGCGCCACATCGGCGAGGCGCTGCACGAGGTCGCCCTCACCGAGCACCTCGGCCTGGTCGCCCTGCTCACCTGGCTGCGCGGCCAGATCGCCGCCGCCGCGGAGGGCCGCGGCGCCGAGCGCACCCGCCGGCTCGACTCCGACGCCGCGGCCGTCCAGCTCGTCACGATCCACGCCAGCAAGGGCCTCGAGTATCCCGTCGTCTACCTCCCCGCGCTGGCCGACCGCAACGTGCCGAAGCCGTCGATCCCCCTCTTCCACGACGCCGACGGGGCCCGCTGCCTCGGCGCCGGCGGGCCCGGCGGCTCCGGGTACCAGGAGCACGTGCGCCGATGGGCCGACGAGGAGGCCGGCGAGTGGCTGCGGCTGCTCTACGTCGCGATCACCCGCGCCCAGTCCCAGGTCGTCTGCTGGTGGGCACCCACCCGCAACACCCCGGCCTCGCCGCTGCAGCGGATGGTCCAGGGCCGACGGCCACGGCTGGCCGAGGTGCCGGCCGAGTTCCCCAACCGGTCCGACGCCGAGGCCGAGGAGTTCTTCGAGCGCTGGCGGGCCGCGGGAGGCCCGGTCCCCGAGACCGCCGTACCGGCCGACCCGGGGCAGGACCCGCCGCGTCCCGCCGACCCGGCGCTCGGCGTGCGCACCTTCACCAGGGACGTCGACGTCGCCTGGCGGCGGGCGTCGTACTCCTCCCTCACCCACGTCGAGCCGGTGGCCCCCGCGCTCGGCGGCGTCGCCAGCGAGCCCGAGGTGGTGGCCCGCGACGACGAGGAGGTGACCGCCCAGCCGGACCCGGGCGCGGGTGAGGCCTCCGTCCCGTCGCCGATGGCCGAGCTGCCCGTCGGGGCCACGTTCGGCTCGCTCGTCCACGCCGTGCTCGAGCACGCCGACCCCGACGCACCCGACCTGCGAGCCGAGCTCCTCGCGCACGTCGACGAGCAGCTGGTCCGCTGGCCGGTCGACCTCGACCGCGAGCTGCTGGCCGACGCGCTGGTCGCCGTGTGCGACTCGCCGCTGGGCAGCCTCGCGCCGACCACGCTGCGCGGCGTCCCCCTCGCCGACCGTCTGCGGGAGATGGAGTTCGAGCTGCCCCTCGCGGGCGGTGACCGCGGACACGAGGGCGGCGCGCGCCTCGGTGACCTCGCGCCGCTGCTGCGCCGGCACCTCCCCGAGGGAGACCCGGTGCGGTCCTACGCCGACGCCCTCGACCGCCCGGCTCTCGGCGGGCAGTCGCTGCGTGGCTACCTCACCGGGTCCGTCGACGTCGTGCTCCGCCTGCGCACCGGCTCCGGGCCGCGCTACGTCGTCGTCGACTACAAGACCAACTGGCTCGGCGGCCACGACGAGCCGCTCACCGCGCATGCCTACCGGCCCGAGGCGCTGGCCGCGGCGATGGGGCACTCCGACTACCCCCTCCAGGCCCTGCTGTACGCCGCTGTGCTGCACCGGTTCCTGCGCTGGCGCCAGCCCGGCTACGACCCCGAGCGGCACCTCGGCGGTGTCCTCTACCTCTACCTGCGTGGCATGTGCGGGCCGGAGACCCCGCTCGTCGGCGGCGAGCCGTGTGGCATCTTCGCCTGGCGCCCGCCGGTCGCGCTCGTCGAGGAGCTGTCGGACCTGCTCGACGGCGTGGTGCCGACGGGGACCGGAGCCGGGGGTGCCCGATGACCGAGCTGTTCGAGCCGGTCGGCGAGCACGACTGGCGCCTGGTCGCGGGGGTGAGCGGCCCCCTGGGCGTCTTCAATGCCGCGGGCGTCCTCTCGGCCGCCGACGTGCACGTCGCGCAGCGGGTCGGTGACCTGGGCGGCGAGTCGGGGGACGACGTGCTGCTCGGCGTCGCGCTGGCCGTGCGCGCGGTCCGGCACGGCTCCGTGTGCCTCGACCTCGCGACGGTCGCCGACCTCGCCCCCGGGCTCGACTGGCCCGAGCCGGGTGCCTGGGCCGGCGCCCTGGCCGCGTCGCCCCTGGTGGCGGCCGGCGCGCTGCGCCTCGAGGGCGGCCTGCTCTACCTCGACCGCTACCACCGTCTCGAGACCCAGGTCTGCGACGACCTGCTGGCCCGCACCGACCAGCCCGCCCCGCCGGTCGACGAGGCCGCGCTGGCCGCGGCCGTCGAGCGGATCCGGGCCGGCCGGCTCAGCGACGAGCAGCGCGACGCGGCCGTGCGCGCGGTGCGGCAGTGGACCACGGTCCTGACCGGCGGCCCCGGCACCGGCAAGACGACGACCGTCGCGCGGCTGCTCGCCCTGCTCGCCGACCAGGCCGCCCTCCGTGGCAAGCGGCTCTCCGTCGCGCTCAGCGCCCCCACCGGCAAGGCCGCCGCCCGCCTCCAGGAGGCGGTCGAGACCGAGCTGGCCGCGCTGGAGCCCGAGGACCGTGACCGGGTCGGCCGGGTCGAGGCGATGACGCTGCACCGGCTGCTCGGCTGGCTCCCGGACAACAGCACCCGCTTCCGGCACGACCGCGGCAACCGTCTCAAGTTCGACCTCGTCGTGGTCGACGAGTCGTCGATGGTCGAGCTCACGATGATGGCGCGGCTGCTGGAGGCCGTGCGCCCGCAGGCCAGGCTGGTCCTGGTCGGCGACCCCCGTCAGCTGACCTCGGTCGGGGCCGGTGCCGTCCTCTCCGACCTGGTGGCCGGCTACGCCGGTGACCCCGCCTCCCCGGTGGTGTCGCTGACCGAGAACTTCCGCTCCACCGAGGACATCAAGGCGCTCGCCGAGGCGCTGCGCGACG
>JAOPXF010000023.1 GCA_025965295.1 Nocardioides sp. | reverse complement strand
CTGGCAGCGGAGTCGTGGCCCTACCCGGCCGAGCAGCTGGTCCACGCCGTACGACGGGGCTACGCCCAGCTGCCGCCGGGCGGCCGCCAGCTGCCGATGGCCTGATCCGCGCCCCCGAGGCAGAGGTCGCCTACGGCTGCACGGGCGCGACGTAGTCGAACGTCATCCCCAGCAGCCAGAGGCCGAGCAGCACCACCGGCAGGTGGAACAGGAACTGCAGGAACGTGAAGCCGACCAGGTCGCGGGCGCGCAGGCCGAGCACGGCGAGCAGCGGCAGCATGAAGAACGGGTTGACCAGGTTGGGCAGCGCCTCGGCGGCGTTGTAGATCTGCACCGTCCAGCCGAGGTTCATCTGCACGTCGCTGGCCGACTGCATGACGTAGGGCGCCTCGACCAGCCACTTGCCGCCGCCCGAGGGCACGAGCAGGCCCAGGACGGCGGTGTAGATCGCGATCACCACCGCGAAGGCACCCCCGCCACCGAGGTCGGTGAACAGGTTCGCGAGGTGCTCCGACACCGAGAGCCCGCCGCGGCCGGTGGCGCGGGTCAGCACCGCGGCCATGGCGGCGTAGAGCGGGTACTGCACCAGCACGCCGGCGGTCGAGGGCACGGCCTTGGTGGTCGCGTCGAGGACGCGGCGCGGCGTGCCGTGCAGCACCAGGCCGAGCACGACGAAGACCAGCAGGTAGGTGTTCAGGTTGCTGATCACCGACAGGAACGGGTTGTCGACGAGCTCGTAGACCAGCCAGACCGCCGCGACCAGGCCGACGAACGCGGGCAGCACGACGGAGCGCTCGAGGTACTCCCCGGGTCGGGTGTGCGGCGGTTGCTGGGCGATGGTGTCGTCGAGGTCGACGCCGAGGTCGGCCGCCGTCTTGATCGAGCCACCCTGGGGCGCGGAGAACCACGACACGGTCACCGTGAGCACGATCAGCACCACGGCCAGGGTCAGCGACTGCCAGGTGAGGATGGTGTCGCCGAAGTCGAGCACGCCGGTGACCTTCAGCACCTCCGGCGTCAGCGACTCCGGCGTCGCCTGGAGCTGCGCCGCGGAGGACGAGAGGCCCAGGGCCCACACCGCCCCGAGGCCCATGTACGCCGCGGCGCCGAGCGCGCGGTAGTCGGCCCGGAGGTCGGGGCGCCGGGCGACGGCCCGGGCCAGCAGTCCGCCGAAGACCAGGCTCAGGCCCCAGTTCAGCATGGAGACCAGGCAGGCCACGAGCGCGACGAACGCGACCGCGCCCTTCGCCGAGGAGGGCACGCCCGCGATCCGCTCGATCAGCTTCGCCACGGGCGGTGAGGTGGCCACGATGTAGCCGGTGAGGACCACCATCGCCATCTGCAGCGTGAACGCGGTCAGGTCCCAGAAGCCGTCGCCGAACGTGCCCGCCACGACCTTGGGGCTGGAGCCGTTGACGAGGGCCGCGACCGAGACGATGACCACGCCGGCCAACGCGAAGACGTAGGCGTCGGGGAACCACTTCTCCGTCCAGGCGGCCGAGCGTTGGGCGAACCTGGCGAGTCCGCGCTCCGGGGTGCTGTCCGATGGGCTGCCCTGGGGGGCCACCGAGCTGGCCTGCGACATGTCCGTGCTCCGATCGTGGGGGAGCGCCCGACGATACGTGCCCCGTAGCCCGGCGCGCGCTGGCTAGGATCCCCAGATGTCGCTCGCCCGCTTCAAGGACCTGTGCGTCGACGTGGTCGATCCGGCCGTCATGGCGCCGTTCTGGGCCGCCACCCTGGGCCTCACCCCCGACCCGGACGACCGCGACGGCTCGGTGACGCGGCTGACCGGGTCCAAGCCGGACCAGACCGTCTGGCTCAACCGGGTGCCGGAGCCGAGGACGGTCAAGCAGCGCGTCCACCTCGACGTGCACGCGTCGGGTCCGGACGCCCTGGTGGGCGCGACTCCGCTGTCGGCGGAGGGTGAGTTCCGCTGGCGGGTGATGGCCGACCCCGAGGGTGGTGAGCTCTGCGTCTTCACCCGCGCGGAGGTGCCGGCGTACAGGCTCTACGAGGTGGTCGTCGACTGCGTCGACGCCGGCGCGACGGCGGCGTGGTGGGCGGAGGTGTTCGGGGTGCCGGTGCACACCGGGGAGGACACCGAGGTCTGGCTGGAGGACGTGCCCGGGATGCCGTTCGAGGCGCTCGTCTTCGACTCGGTCCCGGAGCCCAAGACGGTCAAGAACCGCATCCACTGGGACGTCGACGTGGCGTCCGCGGCCGCCGTCGACGACCTGGTCGCGCGCGGCGCGACCGTGCTGCGCACACCGGACGACGACATCCGGTGGACCGTGATGGCGGACCCCGCGGGCAACGAGTTCTGCGTCTTCGCAGCGAGTGAGCGGTGACCGAGATGAGGTATCTGATCCTTTCGATCCTCATTGGTTTCTCGTGGGGCTGCTCCTCCGCTGACTCCCGGGACGGCACCGGCGCGGGCACAGCACCGGCCCCCGCGTGTGTGGAGGCCCTGACCGTGAGGGGGGAGTCGTGGACCGCATGGCCCCTGTCGCGGAAGCTGACGAGGGATCTCGTCGGCTCACCCGTCCTCGGGAGCCAGGTGGCGTGCGAGGACGTCTCGCCACCGTCCGCTGAGAGTCCATCCGTCTCGGAGGTCACCCTGAGGCGGATCCGGGCCGTCCCAGCCAGGTCGGCACTGTTCCGCGAAGATGCCGGCTACGAGGACGTGATCTACGTTCCCGGAACCGCGGAGACGACGTTCGAGAACCTGCCACCCAAGGTGCGGCGCCTGATCAAGCACGGGTGACTCTCGCGCGCGGTTGGTCGGTCGACGGCCCGGGGCTGCTCAGTCCGTGGGGCTGGCGAGGACCTGGATCACGGTCTCGCCGGGGCACTGCGCGGACTCCCGGATCGCCCAGCGGCCGGTCTGGTCGCCGGACTTCCAGTTGGCCTCGGCGTCGTGCTCCTCGGTCTCACCACCGGTGATCTCGAAGCCCGCGGCGACCTCGTCCTCGTTGAGGAAGTCGAGGACGTCCTGGAACGGGGTGGCGGTCACGGCGGTGACGATCACGCCGGTCTCGTCGCGGTCCTCGACGTCGTAGACCGTCGTCTGCGCCGGGAAGACGAACGCGTCGGGGAAGCCGGCGTCGTACGGCGCGTCGATCGCCTCGGCGTCGGCCAGGCAGGTGTTCTGGTCGGCGGCCTTCTCGAGCTCCTGCTCCTGCTCGTGCTCGGCCGAGCTCTCGTGCTCGCCGGACGCCTTGTCGTCGTCCGACCCGCAGGCGCTCAGCCCGGCCGAGGCCAGGGTGAGCGCACACGCGAGGGCGACCAGGCCGCGCCTCAAGGCACGACCACGTTGGCGTGGCGGCTGTTGTCGCGCTCGTTCGTCTCGCGGATCCGGTTGCCCGAGTCGACCTCGGCCACGACGTGGTGGCCGCGCGAAACCAGCGGGACCCACCGCACCTTGCTGGTCCGGGTCTGGCCCGGGCGCAGCGTGAAGCGGGCCGTCTTGCCGACGGTCCGTCCGTTGTCGCGGACGCGGGAGCCGACCTTGTGCAGGACCTGGCCGCCGGTGTTCCTGATCGTGACCGTGGCGACCAGCTGGCCACCGTTGCGGGCGACCTTGAGCGACTTCATCGTGACGTTGCGGCCACTCTTCGTCGCCAACTTGTCGTACTTCGCGAAGAGGGTCTTGCCGCCGGTCTGCCGGGCGATCGTCGCGTAGGCGTCGTGGCCGTTCTTCGTCGCGTCCTTGACGCAGGCGTCGATGCAGCCGTCGGCGTAGCCGACGAGGATCCGGCCGTGCGAGTCGAGCGTGACGTCCATGAAGTCGAGCAGGTTGCGGTCGTTGCCGCAGGTCGTGCCGGCGGTGCAGAGCGAGCCGCGCTGGACCGGGTCGTGCGGGGTGGCGTCGCTGGTCACCCAGGTCTTGCCCCCGTCGTACGTCGTGGAGAGGTAGAGGTGCCAGATGCCCTTGAACGTGTCGGCGTTCTGGTAGTCGCCGCCACTCGTGGTGCCGAGGTAGGCGTACGTCGCGCGCTTGTCGCTGCCGGCGACGAGGGTCGGGAAGACGGCGTTCTTGACGCCGAAGTCCTGGCCGACCTTCTGGCCGTACTTCCAGGTCTTGCCGCGGTCGGTGCTGGTGGCGACGCCGGGCTTGCCGTCGGCGCCGACGTAGCCGAAGTAGACGGTGCCGTTGGCGCTGATGCCGACCGACGGGTCGGAGTCGCCGACGGTGCTCGGGCCGACCGGGCGGACGGCCCAGGTCAGGCCGTCGTCCTCGGAGACCGCGACGGCCGCGTCGTCGCCGCAGCTCTTGTTGGGCAGGTACGCCGTGCCGTCCGGCGCGACCTTGACGTGGCCGTGCAGGCCGCCGCACTGGGTCAGGTCGTACGTCGGGACGCCGGCGCCGAAGGTCGTGCCGCCGTCCTGCGAGGCCGCGCAGAACGCGGTGGCGATGTCCTGGCTGCAGTAGTAGACGGCGTGCGGGTAGTCGGTGGTGGGCAGGTTGCCGGCTCCGTCGGGCGTGAAGGGGCCGCCGCCGATGCTCTGGTGGTCGACGCCGCTGGGGATGCCGCCGCCGGTGCTCGGCAGCCAGGTGCGGCCGTCGTCGTCGGTGTAGCAGCTGGCCGAGTCGACGCCGGTCAGCTGGGACTCGAAGGTGCGGCCGGTCTGCCGGTCGGTGAAGAGGATCGGGTCGAGGCTCTCGGTGCTGCCCTGCGGGCAGCCGGTCGTGACGTTGGCGGACGCGTCGGCCCAGCTGTCCTTGCCCCCGGCGAACTTCACGCGGTAGGTCGAGAGGTAGGACTGGTACATCGTGGCGCCGGTGGAGAAGTTGTTGCCGATCGACGGCTCGCCCGCGTTGTTCGCGTCGGTCAGGGCCTTGGGGGCCTTGTAGTTCTTGAAGGTCGGCGCCTTGTCGTCACCCGGCGCGGGGTTCTTGGGGATCTTCACCAGGGAGGCGGTGGCCTTGTAGCTCTCGCCCGCGGGCGCGAACGGCACCACGCGCACGGTGTAGTCGCCGGCCTTGGGGGCGGTGATCATCAGCTCCGGGTCGGCGCTGGAGGCAGCGGTTGCGACCGACTCGCCCTTGCTGTTCAGGAGGTAGATGTCGAAGTCGGCCGCGGTGTTGGACCAGCTGACGGAGACCTTGAGCTGGTGGTGGTCGCCGTACCCGGACGGCGCCTTCACGTGCAGCAGGAAGTCGTCGCACGAGTCGGGGGCCGAGCAGTCGGGGGCGTCGAGGCCGGTGCCGGTGATGTTGGGGGTCACGAACGGCCCGCCGGTCCAGGAGACGGCGTGGTCACCGCCCGCCGAGACCGTGCCCTCCGCGGGGGTGGACGCCCGGGCGCTGCCGAAGTACGTCGACCCGCCACCCATGAGGGCAAGGACGCTGAGGACGCCGACGCCGGCGCGGACCTTGGTGCGGGACAAGCCGAGCATGGGACGACCCTTCGACCGAGAGGAGGTGAGACCTCTTCAACGAGCAGACAACGGGCGCGGTACGCCGCGAACGGCATCGTGTCGTGACCGTGACCTGCTCTAGATGTACCCATCCCGCGACCGGCCCAACCACCGGTGCGGACCAGTTCTCAGGGGGTGAGCGGGGGCACCAGGCTCGGACCGGCCCGAGCGGCAGAGCTGGGGGTCTGCAAATCGACGACAGGGGCCGTCGTTCGCGCAGGGGCGCGAGATCGTCGGCGGCGAGGACCCCTGGTTGCCGCGTCGCTCGAAGGTGACCCGCCCCTCGGCCTCCCACGGGCGCCCCTTCGCGGCGCTCGTGTGCCGCTGGTACGTCAGGTGCTCGACAACAGTCGTGCCAGGTCGACATCGGTTGTGTAGGTGATCGTCCGTGCGCTCGGCACGCCCTCGGACCCACCCGACTGCAGCGCAAGGGCCCAGGTGATCTCGACATGCAAGGGCGCCACAGCAGCATCCGTCATCGTGTCGAACACGAGCTGGCCGACGTACGATGCCCCGTCGAGCTGTATCGCCTCGTCGAGAACCTTGGCGGGAGCCGTGCCCTCGAGGGTCGTGTCGCTGGCAACGTCGGACGCCAGGTAGCGGGTAGCACCGGAACGGGCCCGCTCCAGAGACGCGCTGAGCGAGACGACTGTCCACGTGTGCCCGTCGGTGGCCCAGCCGAGACCCGGCACGTACGGGAGCTGCCGGACCGTGCCGGCCCGACAGCTCATCGTCAGCGAGAGACGGGGGTCTGAAGTGTGGCCGCCTGAGCAGTCGGCGGTCGGCAGGTCACTTGGCTCGGCGCCCTCGTCATAGAGGGCGTCGGCGGGGCCCGGATCGCGGGATCCGTCCGCCGGGTGGACGGTCTGGGTCAGACCGTCGTACCCCACCTCAAGCGTGACGTCGGAGAGATCGGAGAGATCGCCGTCGACGGCGACCACCAGGTCCGCGGGCAGGATATCGGTACCCTCAGCGCCGGGATCGGCACCGCGGCGCAGGTTGCCCACCGGGTAGCTGTCGTCGCCGACCCGCACCGTCAGGGCGACCGGCTGCACCGCGCCCGCGCGGGCCGCCAGCGCCCACACGTCGGGCCGGACCTCGGCGTCGCGGAAGGACGAGGTGATTCTCAGCAGCCGGCCGCCGACGGGTGCCTGAAGGTCGCCGACCTCGTCGCTCGGATCGGCGACCACGAAGTCGTAGCTCCCGGTCGGCACGGTCACCGTGACGCTCGACCCCTCCGCCGTCGACCCGGGCTCGCCGGAGGCCTCCACATCGCCGACGGAGAGCGCATCCGTGCCACCGCATGCCGTGAGTCCCGCCAGGCCGACGAATGTCAGCGCGGCGACGAGGGGACGCGCGGCACGGAGCATGCGACAGGGTCTACCCAGCTGCCGCCCTCACGAAACGTCGTTGCCGCGCCGCGCCGCGCCGCGGGCGCGGCCGCAGGCTTGGAGGGCTGGTGGGGCGGACGCGTCGGCGCACGAGAGGATCGGTGTCAGTGCCAGGTGACGCTGGCGGGGATGGACTCTCGGATGCGCTCTTGCTCGGGACGCGGCATGGTCTTGTCCAGGTTGATCAGGATCGTGACGACGCTGCCGAGGTAG
>JAOPXF010000018.1 GCA_025965295.1 Nocardioides sp. | reverse complement strand
CTGGGTCTCTGGATGGGGTCGATGTTCTGGGCGCTGGCCGGCGCCGCGTTCGTGCTGCTCGGACTCGTCGTCATCCCCGACTCTGTCCGGGCGCTCACGGCGACGGGCCGTGGCGCCGTCCTCGATGCGCGCGGCTTCACCTACCACGGGTACTCCTACGTGACCCGCGTGGCCTGGGACGACATCGCCTCCGCGGAGTTCGACACGAGCAACCCGCGGCTGCCGGCGATGACGTTCAGCCTGCGCCCGGGTGCCAACCTGACGTGGACCCGGCGCCGGTGGCTGGCTCACCTCGAGCCCCCGCCAGGGCCGAGCCGGTTCACGATCCCTGCGATCGTCCTCGACCAGCCCTGGTCGGTGCTGGCCCTGTGCAGCGGGATGGTCGAAACGCCCGTGGATCGCCGCGCTGGGTACCTGGCCTCGGTCGGCGAGCGGATGCTCGTCGACCCGGCGTTCCCGCATCACTGACGAAGATTCCTCGAGGGAGGTGAGTGGCCCGTGACGACCCGCAGTGGCATCAACGTGGCGTGGATGGCTGATTCGAACCAGTACGCCGAGTCCATTCGCCAGCGCACATGGGCCGCTCTGGCCTCACGTGAGGACTGGAGTCATTGGCTGTCAAAGCACATCGACCTGGATTGCATGCTCTCGTTCGTGTACTTCGAGGACAGGGCCAAGGAACGGCTGGTCCTTCGCGGCGACAGCGTCTCCTACTACGTGCCCATGAATCACGTGCGGGCGGCGCATGAGATGCACACTCTTCCGAGCCTGATGAGCGAGATCTTCCGGAGCGTCTACGTCAAGTGGGCCGAGAAGAGGGGACTCCCGTCACCTCCGGCCGTGGACTGAACGAAAGCCCTCGCTCGGCATCCACCAGCACCGCATCTTCTTCATCCCTGGCGACGACTACCAGGACATCCTGACCAAGACGGGTCGTCGCGCCCCGCTAGATCCGCCTCCTGGGGTGATGGTCGGGCTGTGACACCGTCGGCAGCGGAGGCCACCCTCGCCCTCGCAGTCGGCCTGGCCACGGTCGTGGCCGGGCCGAGCACGGCCACGGGCGCTCTCGAGCTGGTCGCCACCAACCCGTCGCCCGGGGCGGTGCGGCTCACCGCCACGGATCCCGACTGGGTCGGCGTCCAGGGCACCGTGGTCTTCACGCTCGAGGGCCACGATCCCGTCTCGGTGCCGCTCGGGCACTGGACCGTGATCGGGTCGCCGAATTTCGACCAGTTCGACTACGACTACAGCATGACGGTCCCGTCCGACACGGCCATGCTGGACATCCCGGGCCTCGATCCCGCCGGCACCTACACGGCCACGGCGACCTACGTCCCCGCCGACGGCAGCGACCCGGCCATCGCCGACGCGCCGCCGGTGACCAAGACGCTGACTCGCACGAAGACACCCCTGAGCTTCAGCGTCGACAACTGGGACGGCTTCCCCATGTATGCGGTCGGGGTCGCGGCCTACCCCCTGGGCACGTTCGTCGGCAGGTTCTACATCGTGGACCTCAAGACCGGCGAGAAGGTCGTGCGCGGTGCCTCCGCGCGGGCCAAGCTCGCCGACGATGGCACGAGAGCCGCCTCGAGGAAGCCCTCGCGCGGCGTCCACCAGTACCGCATCTTCTTCACCCCCAACGCCGACTACAAGGACATCCTGACCAAGGCGGTCGTGACGTCACCCAAGATCCGCTTCTCCCGGTGACGCCCCGGCGTCGTCCGGACGTCATACGAAGCGAGCGTCATAGCCCCCACTTCGCATGACGTCCCGAGCCGAGGCCGGCCCGGACATTTCTTTGCCTTCTCCACAGATTGGCTCCGACCCCTGCCGGGTAGGCCCGAGATAGCACTAGTTTCGACACCAGGAACCTCACTCGGGAGGCCTACATGGTGGTCAGCCACGCCGACGCGCACGGCGAGCTGGTCGAGCTGCTCGACCAGCACGTGCGCGAGCTGGTGCGCCGCGAGGGCGTCGACCCCCAGCGCGACGCCGGCCTCGTGCGCCGGATCGCCGAGGGCGTCGTGCGCGACCACGACGAGCGCAGCCTGACCGGTGCCGTGGCGCCGGTGCCCGACATCGAGTCGGTCGTCGGCGAGATCGTCGCCCGGGTGTCCGGGTTCGGCCCGCTGCAGCCGTTCCTCGACGACCCGGCGGTGGAGGAGATCTGGATCAACGACCCCAGCCGGGTCTTCATCGCCCGCAACGGTCGCCACGAGCTCACCAACCTGATGCTCAGCACCGCCCAGGTGCAGGAGCTCGTCGAGCGGATGCTCAAGTCGAGCGGGCGGCGCATCGACATCAGCCAGCCGTTCGTCGACGCGATGCTGCCCGAGGGCCACCGCCTGCACGTCGTGCTCGAGGGCATCAGCCGCGGCTTCTCGGCCGTCAACATCCGCAAGTTCGTGCTTCGCGCCGCCCGCCTGCACGACCTGGTCGAGCTCGGCAGCCTGACGCCACGCGCCGCGCTGTTCCTCGAGGCGTCGGTCCGGGCCGGGCTCAACGTGCTCGTCGCCGGCGGCACCCAGGCCGGCAAGACCACGATGCTCAACTGCCTGGCCGCCGCGATCCCGGGCGGCGAGCGGATCATCTCCGCGGAGGAGGTCTTCGAGCTCCGGTTCCCGCATCCCGACTGGGTTCCTCTGCAGACCCGCCAGTCCGGCCTCGAGGGCACCGGGGAGATCAAGCTGCGCAACCTGGTCAAGGAGAGCCTGCGGATGCGGCCGAGCCGGATCATCGTCGGCGAGGTCCGGGCCGAGGAGTGCCTCGACCTGCTGCTCGCCCTGAACTCCGGCCTTCCGGGCATGTGCACGATCCACGCCAACAGCGCTCGGGAGGCGCTCGTCAAGATGTGCACGCTGCCGCTGCTCGCCGGCGAGAACATCTCCGCCCGCTTCGTCGTCCCCACCGTCGCCGCGTCGGTCGACCTGGTCGTCCACCTCGGCATCGACCAGCACGGCGTACGTCGCGTGAACGAGATCGTGGCCGTGCCCGGCCGGGTCGAGAACGACATCATCGAGACCGAGCCGATCTTCGAGCGCAGCGGCGGTGACCTGCGGCGGGTCAACGGCATGCCTCCTCGTCCCGAGCTCTACGAACGCGTCGGGATCGACGTCCACCGGATCCTGAACGAGGCTTCCTGATGGGCGCGCTGGTCGGACTCGGGGTCGGGATCGGCCTGCTGCTGGCGTGGTCCGCGTTCTTCCTGCCCCGCGTGCCTCGACGAGAGCGGCGCGCCGACGGCCGGCTCGCCCACCTGCTCGCGAGGGCCGGTCTGGGGCAGGTGTCGGTCACCGGGTTCCTGGTCCTGTGCGTGGTGCTGGGCGTGGTGTCGACCCTGGCGATCCAGGTCGTGTCGGGCACCCCACCCGTGTCCGTGGCGTTCGGCCTGATGGGGGCGTACCTCCCGGTCGCGGTGGTCGCCGGACGTGCCCGGCGGCGGCAGCGCGAGTTCGCCGAGGTCTGGCCCGAGGCGGTCGACAACCTGGCCAGCGCCGTGCGCGCGGGGATGTCGCTGCCCGACGCCCTGGGGGCGCTCGGGGTGCGGGGCCCCGAGGCGCTGCGGGCCGACTTCGACCGGTTCGCGCTCGACTACCAGGTGACCGGGCGGTTCAGCGAGTGCCTCGACCGGCTCAAGGGTCGCCTCGCCGATCCGGTCGGCGACCGCGTCGTCGAGGGGCTGCGGATCGCGCGTGAGGTCGGCGGCGGCGAGCTCGGACGGCTGCTGCGCAACCTGTCCGGCTACCTGCGCGACGAGGCGCGCACCCGCTCCGAGATGGAGTCCCGCCAGGCCTGGACGGTCAACGGCGCCCGGCTGGCGGTGGCCTCGCCGTGGCTGGTGCTGCTCTTCATGTCCTTCCAGTCCGAGGTGATCCACCGCTACGCATCGACCGGTGGCGTGGTCGTCCTGGCCACGGGCGCGGCCGCCTGCGTCGTGTCCTACCGGTTGATGATGCGGATCGGCCGGCTCCCGATCGAGCGGCGGATCCTGTCATGACGTTGGCCTGGTGGGGCGCCACCCTCGGAGCGGTCCTGGCGTCCGGACTCCTGATGGTCCTCGCGCGGCTGCGGGTGATCGGCCGTCCCCAGCTGGCCGTGCGGGTGCTGCCCTACGTCCGCGACCTGCCGCAGGTCGGGCGCACCCCGGCCCTGCGGGTCGCCTCGTCCTCCCCGACGTCGGCCGCGGCCGGGG
>JAOPXF010000003.1 GCA_025965295.1 Nocardioides sp. | reverse complement strand
GCCTGGTCAAGGGCGCCGCCGCCCGCGTCAACGGCGAGCTCGGCGTCGTCGACGCGGACCGGGCGACCGCGATCCAGGACGCCGCCGCGGCCGTGGCCGCGGGCGAGCACGACGCGGAGTTCCCGCTCGACGTCTTCCAGACCGGCTCCGGCACCAGCTCCAACATGAACGCCAACGAGGTGATCGCCTCGCTGGCCGGCCGGGCCGGCGTCGAGGTGCACCCCAACGACCACGTCAACGCGAGCCAGTCGAGCAACGACACGTTTCCGACCGCGATCCACGTCGCCGCGACCCTCGCGGTCGTCCAGGACCTGCTGCCGGCCCTCGGCATCCTCGAGGCCAGCCTGGCCGCCAAGGCCGACGAGTTCGCGGGCCTGGTGAAGTCCGGCCGCACCCACCTCATGGACGCCACGCCCGTGATGCTCGGCCAGGAGTTCGGCGGGTACGCCGCCACCATCCGCTACGCCGCCGAGCGGCTGGAGGCGGTCCTGCCCCGGGTCCGGGAGCTGCCCCTCGGGGGAACCGCCGTGGGCACCGGCATCAACACGCCGGCCGGCTTCGCGGAGCAGACCATCGACGTACTCGGCGAGCTCTCGGGTGAGCGCTTCACCGAGGCCCGCAACCACTTCGAGGCCCAGGGCACCCGCGACTCGCTGGTCGAGCTCAGCGGCGTGCTCCGCACCATCGCGGTCGGCCTCACCAAGATCTGCAACGACCGGCGCTGGATGTCGTCGGGCCCGACGACGGGCCTCGCCGAGATCCACCTCCCCGACCTCCAGCCGGGGTCGAGCATCATGCCCGGCAAGGTCAACCCGGTCCTGCCCGAAGCCACGCTCATGGTCTGCGCGCAGGTGAGCGGCAACGACACCGCGGTGACGGTCGCCGGCGCCAGCGGCAGCTTCGAGCTCAACGTGGCGATGCCGGTGATCGCCCGCAACGTGCTGGAGTCGGTCCGGCTGCTCTCCACCTCGACGGTCCTGCTGGCCGAGCGCTGCGTCGACGGGATCACGGCCGACGCCGACCGGATGCGCCAGTACGCCGCCTCCTCACCGTCGGTCGTCACCCCGCTCAACAAGTACGTCGGCTACGAGAACGCGGCCAAGATCGCCAAGCAGGCCCTCGCCGAGGGGAGGACGATCCGCGAGACCGTCCTGGCGCTGGGCTACGTCGAGCGCGGCGACCTCACCGAGGAGCAGCTGGACGAGGCCCTCGACCTGGAGGGCATGACACATGCCTGAGCCTGTCGAGGGCCCGTGACCCCGATGAACGACCTGACCGATCGCGAGGCCGTCCGCACGCAGTACGCCCGGGAGGAGCACCTCCAGACCCGCAGCTCGGTCTGGCGGCCCGCGGCCGACGGCCGCGATCCGAGCGAGATCGCGCTGGCGATCGTGCTGGCCTCCGCACCCGGCGACATCCTCGAGATCGGCTGCGGCACCGGTGCGTTCGCCGCGCGGGTGGCCGAGGCGCGCCCCGGCGCCTCCCTGCTGGCGACCGACCTGTCGCCACGCTTCGTGGAGCTCACGGCCGCTCGGGGCGTCGAGGCGTGCATCGCAGACGCGACGGACCTGCCCTGCGGGGACGACTCCTTCGACCTGGTCGCGGCGATGTGGATGCTCTACCACGTGCCCGACCTCGAGCGGACCCTCGCGGAGGTCCGCCGGGCGCTGCGTCCCGGCGGCCGGTTCCTCGCGGTCACGAACGGCGACGAGCACGTGGCCGACCTGCGCCGGGCCGCTGGGGGCGGCCCCGTGATCACTCAGTTCAGCAGCCAGAACGGCGAGGAGGCGCTGCGCCGCCACTTCGACGTCGTACGCCGTGAGGACGTGCGCTCGCGCGCCGTCTTCCCGGACCACGCGGCCGCGATGGCCTACCTGGAGTCCTCGGAGGAGGGCATCACCTGGGACCTGCCGTTCTTCGACGGCCCTCGCGAGTACCTCGGCGAGACCACCGTGTTCGTCGCGTCCTGACCTGTCAGCATCGAGATCGACGACGCGAACGCGGCACCCACGTACATTCCGGCAGTGTGAAGTCTCTCGTCGTGGTCCGTCACTCACTCACGCGCAAGGATCGTCAGTCGGCGGACACCAGTTCGCACCTGTCCCCGGAGGGCGTTCGGTTGGCGCGGGCGCTCGGCGACGGCTTCCCGGTCTTCGAGCACGTGGCCGTAGGCGACCAGTCACGCCACTTCGAGACCGCCCTGGCCTTCGGTTGCGCCGTGGATGAACGGGTTGGCTGGCCGTCTGGATACGTCGAGGGAGTAGTCGCACACGATGACCTCGGACACCGTGAGCGCCCCGCAGAGGAGTGCTGGTGACCTCTCGGCTCCCATCAGGCGGTCTCCTCCGCCGTGCGGGTCTGTGCGGGGGTGCGTCCGATGCCGGGCAGGAACCGACCCGTGGAGGCCGCGTAGGCGGCGTAGGCGGCTCCGTGCACCTGGCGCAGGTAGGGCTCTTCAACGACCCGCACCTGCAGGTGCAGGGCCAAGAGGAGCAGCACGAACCCGGTGAGCGCGACCACGTTGGGGATCATCAGCGCCAGCCCGAGCCCGGTGAACGCCATCGCGGTGAAGATCGGGTTGCGGACCAGCGCGAACGGGCCGGAGGTGACCAGGTCGGTGCGCTCGGTCTCATCGACCCCGATGCGCCAGTTGCTGCCCATCGCCATCTGGGTCACGAAGGTCGCCAACACCCCGAGTAGGGCCAGCACCATGCCGGTGACCTGCACAAAGGGGGTAGTGAGGGCGTCGACCGGGTAGAGGCCAAGCAGTGCGGTGACCGGCCCGAGGAATCCGGCAACCAGCGCGACCGTGAACAGGATTCCGGCCCACCACTCCGACGTGCCGGGTCGCCCGGAGATGCCGCGCCACCCGGAGTCGCCGGTGCGGCGGACCTGCAACCAGGTCCGCACCACGAACGCCACCAAGAGGTAGACGACGAAGACTGCGAGCGCAGTGACGGTCATGACTTGCTCCTGTTCAGCCGAGCCTTCTCGTTCGCGTCGAGGGTGGCGTGAGGGAGGACGTGGGTGGCCATCAGCCGTCCTGACCGGTGGCGCGCAGGGTGTCGGTGCCGTAGTGGGGGCACAGCGCGACCGCGTCGCCGGTCAGCGCGAGGAGTCGTTCGGCGGCGGCGAGCAGGTCGAGGACGGTGTCAGTGTGGTTGAGCGACCACACCGAGGCGCGGCCCACCGGGCGTGAGGTGACCAGGCCGCAGTCCTTGAGGCAGGCCAGGTGCTTCGACACGGTGCTCTGGGCGAGTCCGAGGTGGGCGGTGAGGTCGACTACCCGGTGCTCGCCGAGGGCGAGGTGGCGCACGATGGAGAGTCGGGACGGGTCGGAGAAGCCGTGGAAGAGACAGGCTGCAGGCGTGAGCGCGGCCGTCTCATCGGGCACCGCACTGTCACTATTCAGCGCTTTCATCGCCATACGACGATGCTAAGCCATCTGGAGGTGCGCTGTCATCTCCGAGTGCAGCGAATGCTCAGGCGGCGGTTCGGGGGGCATACATGATGGCCACGACGCCGACGAGACAGATGAGGGCTCCGGCGATGTCGTAACGGTCGGGGCGGCGGAACCCGTCCATGACCATCCCCCAAAACCAGGGATCCAGCCACGAAGACTCCATTCCGACGGCCAGATCGGTGACATCTCACTGGCCGATCACAGCGGCTCAGTAGTAGCCGTGGCCGGACTTGAAGCTCAGCGCGCTGCACGGCGAGCCGTAGCGGTCGCGGATGTAGCCGAGGCCCCAGCGGATCTGGGTGACCGGGTTGGTCGCCCAGTCGGCGCCGGCGGAGGCCATCTTGGAGCCGGGCAACGCCTGCGGGATGCCGTACGCCGAGGACGACGGGTTGTCCGCGTCCACCCGCCAGCCGCTCTCGCCCATGTAGAGCGAGTCGAGGCAGGAGAACTGGTCCTGCGAGAAGCCGAACTCCGCGAGCAGGGCCCGGGCGATCGTGCGCGGGTCGTCCTGGGAGACGTCCTCGGTGCGCGTGATGGCGGGGCCGTCGGTCTGGGCCAGCGCGGCTTCCTTGGCCGGGTCGGCGGCCTCGCGGCGGTCCTGCGACCGGGAGACGACCTCGGTCGAGCGCACGGGGGCCGAGTCGGACGTCAGCGGCTTGACCGCCGTCGCACTCAGGCCGCTCGCGGCGGTGCTGATGCTCCCGGGGGCGCTCAGCACCCCGCCCGACACCGCGACACCGGTCGCGGCGACGGCCACCGACGAGAGGACCAGCGTGGTGCGCAGGGCCTTCTTGGGGGCGTCGACCGCGATCGAGGGCGCGGGGACATCACGGTGCTTCGGGACGTACTTGACACGCTTCGGCACAGGGGAGACTCACGGGTAGACAACTCGGGGCAATCCTCGCGGCCTGGACACTTCACCCACGCAGGTCACGAAAAGATCACGGCCCACCCTGCATGAGTCCGTGGATCGTTGCAAACGAAACCACCCGTTTCGTGGCGCGAGTCTCGTCACAGGCGCCTCTGTGACCACACGCGCCTCACCCGTCCCCCCAGCCCCGGGCATCCGCCCGGACGTCAGACGAGCCGGTCGCCCGGGCGACCAGCTTGTCTGACGTTGCTCCGGGGGTCAGAGGGCGACGTTCTCCAGCATCTCGGTGACCAGCGCGGCGATCGGCGAGCGCTCCGAGCGGGTGAGCGTGACGTGGGCGAAGAGCGGGTGCCCCTTGAGCTTCTCGATCACCGCCACCACGCCGTCGTGGCGGCCCACCCGCAGGTTGTCGCGCTGCGCCACATCGTGCGTGAGGATCACCCGCGAGTTCTGCCCGATGCGGCTGAGCACCGTGAGAAGCACGTTGCGCTCGAGCGACTGCGCCTCGTCGACGATCACGAACGCGTCGTGCA
>JAOPXF010000002.1 GCA_025965295.1 Nocardioides sp. | reverse complement strand
GTGACCCTGGGCGTCGCGGGGCGCGTGGTGGGCCGCGGGCGGCGCCGGGTCGAGCAGGCGCGCCGCCTGCTGCGGCTGGCCGGGGTGACCGAGCCCCAGGTTCCGGCCGCCGCGGCGATCGACCTCGACGGGCTGTCGCCGTGGATGACCCCGGCCGGCGACTTCTACCGGATCGACACCACGATCGTGGCGCCGACGATCGAGCCCTCCGACTGGGAGCTGCGCATCCACGGTCTGGTCGACCGCGAGCTGGTGATCTCCTACGACGAGCTCGTCGCCCGGGAGTTCACCGAGGACTGGATCACGCTCAACTGCGTCTCGAACCCGGTCGGCGGCGACCTGATCGGCAACGCCTGGTGGAGCGGCGTACGCGTCGCCGACCTGCTCGCCGAGGCCGGCGTGCAGCCCGGCGCCGACGCCGTCCTCCAGACCAGCGACGACGGCTGGACCTGCGGCACCCCGCTGAGCGCCCTCACCGACTCCCGCGACGCGATCCTCGCGGTCGCGATGAACGGCAAGCCGCTGCCGATCGACCACGGCTTCCCGGTGCGCACGGTCGTGCCCGGCCTCTACGGCTATGTGTCGGCCTGCAAGTGGGTCGTCGACCTGGAGGTCACCCGCTTCGACAAGATCTCGGCCTTCTGGACCGAGCGCGGCTGGGGAGAGCTGGGCCCGGTCAAGATGTCCTCGCGCATCGACGTACCCCGCTCGGACGCCGAGGTCGCGGCCGGACGGGGCCGGGTCGGTGGCGTGGCTTGGGCGCAGCACACCGGCATCCGGGCCGTCGAGTACGCCCTCGACGGCGGCGACTGGCAGCCCGCCGAGATCTCCCACCCGGGCACGGACGACGCGTGGGTGCAGTGGGCGGCCTCCGTGGACCTCGACCCGGGCGAGCACACGATGCGGGTGCGGGCCACCGACAAGGACGGCCTCGTGCAGACCGGCGTCGAGCGCGACGTGCTGCCGGACGGCGCGACGGGGTGGCACACGATCGCGTTCACCGCGAAGGCATGATGGGCGGGTGACCCAGGACTTCGCCGGCCGGACCGGCGCCGCGCTCGTCGTCGGCGGGAGCGGGGGCCTCGGGCACGCGATCGTCCGGCTGCTCGCCAGCCGCGGCTCGCACGTGGCGCTCACCTACCGCTCGGACGCGAAGGCCGGTGCCGCCGCCGCGGCCGCTGCCCGCGAGTGGGGCGTCCGGGCCTCGGCGCACGCTCTCGACCTGAGCGCGGACGAGGCCGCCGCCGACGTGGTCGCCGAGGTCGCGGGGGAGTACGGCGGCCTGCACACGCTGGTCTACGCGGCCGGGCCGCACGTGCCGATGACGCACCTGTCCTCGGTCGCGCCCTCGACGATGGCCGCCCAGCTCGCCGCCGACGCCGGCGGCTTCTTCACCGTCGTCCAGCCCGCGCTGCCGCACCTGCGGCACGCCCAGGGCTCGGTGGTGGCAGTGACGACCGCCGCGACCGCGCGCTACCCGGTCCGAGACGGGCTGTCGTCGGCACCGAAGGCGGCCGTCGAGGCGCTGGTCCGCGGGCTCGCGGCCGAGGAGGGCCGTTTCGGCGTCCGGGTCAACGCCGTCGGGCCCGGCATGCTCACCGACGGGATGGCGGCCCGGCTGGTCTCCTCCGGCGACCTCAGCGAGGAGGCGCTCGCGGTCACCCGCCGTAACATCCCGCTGCGCCGCTTCGGCACCGCCACCGACATCGCCGAGGCGGTCTGCTTCCTCGCCTCCGACCGGGCCGGGTTCATCTCCGGGCAGAAGCTCGACGTCGACGGCGGCTGGAGCGTCTGAGACGAGCAGCGGCGCGTGAGGAACGATCGCGCCGCGTGGGCTCGGCCAGGTTGAGCAAGCGACGCGACCGAGGAACGAGGTCGCGCGAGCGCGTCGAAACCCGGTGAGGTGCGCAGGGCGGTGACCACTACCAGTTGCTGTGGGCGCCGCCGGGCAGCGGGTGGGCGTCGTCGCGGATCACGTAGGCGAGGCCGCCCGAGCGGGGCAGCCAGGCGTTCTCGAACTGGCCGCGGTCGTAGGTGCGCCGCACCCCGGCCCGGGTCTGCGCCGCGGGGTCGTTGACGACCACGTCGCCGGTGTCGGTGAAGCCCACGACCACGACCAGGTGCCCGTTGGACGCCGAGATCGGGGCGCCGTCGAGCTCCCCGGCACCGAACGAGATCGACGCGACCACCGGGATCCCCGCCACGACGAACCGCTCCGCCTCGCGCAGCGAGCGCAGCCGCGTGACGAACGCGTGCCCGGCCAGCGGGGCGGCGTACGCCGTGTTGAAGGGCCAGTTCCCGGTGCCCTCGTACGCCGTGTCGTAGGTCGACCGCGCCGCCTGGTCGACCCACGGGTCGACGTGCCCGCGCGGGACCCAGTCGTACGACGGTGCCGGGGGCAGCGCGTCGTAGTAGCCGAGCACCATCGACGTCGACGTGGGGGAGCACCAGGCCTCCCCGCCACCGCCGTACTGCCGGTAGTCGCCGACGTGGACCATCTGGGAGTAGCGGGGCACGTCGAGCACGAGCCCGCGCGCGGGGCCGGGCCTCGAGGTGGCGACCGAGGACACGTCCGGCAGCCGCGAGGCCATCGCGCCGACGGTGCCGACCGACGGGCTCCTCGTCGTCGCGCCGGCCTTGCGCATCAGCGAGACCCGGAGCTGGAAGGAGTCCAGCCCGGCCGCGTCGCGGGCGACCCAGGTGTCGACGTTCACGTCGGCGAGGTCGTCGCCCTGGCCGGTCGCGCTCGTGCGGCGCAGGAAGCGGTCGCCGGAGGCCCAGCGGCCGAGGGTGTCCCAGCTCGACGTCGCGGTGCCGGACCGGCCACGGACCTCGACCTCGACCCAGCTGTTCGCGGGTGTCTGCGCCGACCAGGAGGCCACGAGCTCGGTCAGGCCGAAGTCGGGCGCGGTCCAGGGTGACGACCATCGGCCGACGTCGTACGTCGTGCCCGCGTAGCGGCGCTGGGTCCGGGGGTCCGCGAGCCGGAGCCGGCCGTCGGCCACGCGCACGCCCGCCGTGGACCCGGCCGCGAGGTCGGCCCCGCTCCACTCGGTGTAGGCGATCTGCCGGGCGGCGGCCCGCGCCGGAGCCGGGCCCGCGGGTTCCGCCACGGCGGGCCCGGCCAGGGGGAGGGACAGGGAGACGGCCAGGGGCGTCGTCAGCAGGACCCGCAGCAGCCGTCGCACCCGTGAACGATACCCGGAACACGTCACTCCTGTCCCTCCTGCCACAGGATTCGGCGATGCGGGCCGACACCCGCCACGCCCCTAGACTTGGGCGGGTGACCTTCAGGCTCTACGACACCGCGACCCGCGAGGTCCGTGACTTCGTTCCCCTCGAGGAGGGGAAGGCGGGCGTCTACGTCTGCGGCCTGACGGTCCAGTCGGAGCCGCACGTCGGGCACGTGCGGTCGGCGGTCAACTTCGACGTCCTGCGGCGCTGGCTGGGGGCCACCGGCTACGACGTCACGTTCATCCGCAACGTCACCGACATCGACGACAAGATCCTCGCCAAGGCCGCCGAGCAGGGCCGCCCCTGGTGGAACCTCGCCTACGTCATGCACCGCAAGCTCGACGAGGCGCTGGCCTCCATCAACGTGCTCCCCCCGACGTACGAACCGGCCGCCACGGGCCACATCCCCGAGATGGTCGAGCTGATCTCGATGCTGATCGCCCGCGGGCATGCCTACGCGGCCGAGGACGGCTCGGGCGACGTCTACTTCGACGTGCGCTCCTGGCCGTCGTACGGCGAGCTCACCCACCAGAAGATCGACGACATGGAGGCGGCCGAGGACGCCGATCCTCGTGGCAAGCGCGACCCGCGCGACTTCGCGCTCTGGAAGGGCTGGAAGAAGGCCACCGAGCCCGAGACCGCCGCCTGGCCCTCCCCGTGGGGGCCCGGCCGGCCCGGCTGGCACATCGAGTGCTCCGCGATGGCCGACAAGTACCTCGGCCACGCCTTCGACATCCACGGTGGCGGCGTCGACCTGCGCTTCCCCCACCACGAGAACGAGCAGGCCCAGTCCCGTGCGGCCGGGCACCCGTTCGCGTCGTACTGGATGCACAACGCCTGGATCACCACCGCCGGCGAGAAGATGAGCAAGTCGCTGGGCAACAGCATGCTCATCCCCAACGTGCTCGAGCGCTTCCGCGGCATCGAGCTGCGCTACTACCTGGTCGCCGCGCACTACCGCAGCCACGTCGAGTTCAGCTTCGAGGCGCTGGAGGAGGCCTCGGTCGGCTTCCGCCGGATCGAGAGCTTCCTGGAGCGGGTCGGCGAGGCCGCCCCGGGCAACGTCCCGCAGGCCTTCGCGGACGCGATGGACGACGACCTCGGCACGTCGGCGGCGGTCGCCGTCCTCCATGACGCCGTGCGCGACGGCAACCGGCTGCTCGCGGCCGGCGACGCGGCCGGCGCCGGAGCCCGGGCGGGCTCCGTGCTGGCGATGCTCGACGTGCTCGGCCTGAGCCCGTACGACGAGGCCTGGTCGCGCGACGCGGCCGGCGCCGCCGACACCAAGCTCACCACCGCCGTGGACGCCCTTGTCCGCGGCCTTCTCGACCAGCGCGCCGAGGCGCGGGCGAACAAGGACTTCGCCGCCGCCGACGCGATCCGGGACCGGATCAAGGCCGCCGGCATCGAGATCGAGGACACCCCCACCGGCCCGAAGTGGTCACTGGAAGCAGGCAACGACTGATGGCAGGGTATTCGCAGCGCAAGGGCGCGATCAAGAAGAGCGGCAAGGGCAACCCGACCGTCGGCTCCGGCGGCCGGGTCCGGCGCGGGCTCGAGGGTCGCGGCCCGACGCCCAAGGCCAAGGACCGCCCCAACCACAAGGTCTACAAGGCGGCCAACAAGGTCGACAAGTCCGCCGCAGCGCGCCCCAAGCGTCGTACGACGGGCAGCACCGACGCCGAGTGGGTCGCGGGCCGCAACTCCGTCGTCGAGGCACTGCGCGCCGGCATCCCGATCACCGGCGTCTACGTCGCCGAGGGCGCCGAGCGCGACGGCCGCCTGCGCGAGGCGTTCAAGCTGGCCGCCGAGCAGGGGCTCAA
>JAOPXF010000379.1 GCA_025965295.1 Nocardioides sp. | reverse complement strand
TGCGTTCCTCCTTCAGCCAGAAGGAAGGCACCTGGATCATCCCCGACCCCCAGCAGGGAGAAGAACCCATGGAGCAGGCGATCATCGCCGGCGTCGCGCACGACCGGAGCGAGGCCAAGATCACCGTTGTCGGCGTGCCCGACAAGGTCGGTGAGGCGGCCCGTATCTTCGAGGCGCTCGCCGGCAGCGAGGTCAACATCGACATGGTGGTGCAGAACGTCTCGGCCGCCGCGACCGGGCGCACCGACATCTCCTTCACGCTGCCTCGCACAGACGGCCAGACCGCCATGGGGGCGCTGGCGCGCATCCAGAACGAGGTCGGCTACGACAAGCTGCTCTTCGACGACCAGATCGGCAAGGTGTCGTTGATCGGCGCGGGCATGCGCTCGCACCCCGGCATCACGGCGACGTTCTTCGCCGCGCTCGCCTCGGCCGGGGTCAACATCGAGATGATCTCCACCTCGGAGATCCGGATCTCGGTGATCGTCGACGCCGACCAGGTCGACGCCGCGGTGCAGGCCACCCACCCCGCCTTCGACCTCGACGACACCGAGGGCCAGGCGGTCGTCTACGGAGGGACCGGACGATGAACCACCCCAACGAACCGATCGCTGCGCTCACGCTTCGCCGGGGGCCCCGATGACGCTCAGCATCGGGATCGTCGGCGCCACCGGCCAGGTCGGTGTCGCCATGCGCCAGATCCTCGAGGAGCGTGGCTTCCCGGCCGACGAGGTGCGCTTCTTCGCCTCCGCCCGCTCGGCCGGCAGCGTGCTGCCGTTCGCGGGACGCGAGATCACCGTCGAGGACGCGTCGACCGCGGACCCGTCGGGCCTCGACATCGCGCTCTTCTCCGCCGGCGCGACCACCTCGCGGGCGCTGGCTCCCGCGTTCGCCGCCGCGGGGGTCGTCGTCGTCGACAACTCCTCAGCGTTCCGCATGGACCCCGACGTCCCGCTGGTCGTCTCCGAGGTCAACCCCGAGGCGATCGCGCGGGCCCGCAAGGGGATCATCGCCAACCCCAACTGCACCACGATGGCCGCGATGCCCGTGCTCAAGCCGCTGCACGACGCGGCCGGCCTGGTCCGGCTGATCGCGTCGACGTACCAGGCGGTCTCCGGCAGCGGCGTCGCGGGCGTCGACGAGCTGGCCACCCAGGTGGCCGCGGCCGGCGACAAGGCACGCGAGCTGGCCTACGACGGCGAGGCCGTGACCTTCCCCGACCCGGTGAAGTACGCGCGCACGATCGCCTACAACGTGCTCCCGATGGCCGGCTCGATCGTCGACGACGGGCTCTTCGAGACCGACGAGGAGCAGAAGCTCCGCAACGAGTCGCGCAAGATCCTCGGCATCCCCGACCTGCGGGTCTCGGGCATCTGCGTGCGGGTGCCGGTCTTCACGGGCCACTCGCTGGCGATCAACGCCGAGTTCTCCGAGCCGATGCCGGTGGCCCGTGCCCGCGAGCTGCTGAGCGGTGCCCCGGGCGTGGAGCTGTCCGACATCCCCACGCCGCTGCAGGCGGCCGGCAGGGACCCGTCGTACGTCGGCCGGCTCCGCCAGGACCCTGGCGTCGACGGCGACCGCGGGCTCGCGCTGTTCGTCTCCAACGACAACCTGCGCAAGGGCGCGGCCCTCAACACCGTGCAGATCGCGGAGCTGCTCGCCGCCCGCTGACGCCGACCCGCCCGAAACTCGGTGATCGGGCTTGTCGAGATTCGGGCGGGTCAGCGGCTTTCAGTCGCCTGCGGGCTCGATCAGCGCGGTCGTCACCCAGTGCGACAGCGCGAAGGTCGCCGCCGCGATGGCCGGGATGACGATGATCATCGTCGAGCTGAAGAGCACGTCGACGAGGAACAGCAGGGCGAGCACCGCCAGCAGTCCGACGGCCAGGAAGCTGGTGCTGTAGGGGTCGGGCACTCCCCAGGCCTTCAGCATCAGCCCACCGAGCAGGATCGTGACGACCATGATCGCGGCCAGCAGGAAGAACCCGGGGTTGCCGCACGACGAGGTCCCCTGCACCACCTCGCACAGGTGCAGCGAGCCCCAGGTGAGGCCCACCGTGATGATGCCGACCAGCACGCCGGTGATGATCGCGGCCGGCATGCCGCCGATGACCGGCAGCTCGCGGCGCGGTCGGGCCTTGCGACGCGGCATCGAGTCCTCGGGCCCGGCCTGCTCGGCGACGGCCTGGGTCTCGACCTCGTCGGCGAAGAGCGGGGGTGCGGGCTCGGGGTCGGGGACAGGTGGCGGCGCCGGGGGCAGGACCTCGGTCGGTGCCGGCTCGGGCTCGGGCTCGGGTTCCGGCTGGGGTTCGGGGAGGGGTTCGGGGAGGGGGGCGGGCGCCGAGACGGGCTGGGGCGCCGGCTCCGGCGTCGGCTCCGGCTCCGGGGCCTTCTTGCGGCGCTTGCGCCCGAAGCCCAGCGACGGCAGCTCGAGCGAGGGGCCGTCGTTCCCGGGTTCGTCTTTCGCCATGGCGGGCAGTGTGCCAGACAGGGCCACCTCGTGGGGACGCCGAAGAACCCGGATCCCGTCCTGGCGCCGGGGCCTGGCGGCGCTCCCGCACCTTCGCGAGAACCGTGCGAGGGCGGAGGGCGGGTCAGCCGACCCACCCGAAATGACAGACACCCCGACCTGCATCTCGCAGGTCGGGGTGTCGCGGATGTCCTGAGACATCACATGGTCGGGCTGACAGGATTTGAACCTGCGGCCTCGTCGTCCCGAACGACGCGCGCTACCAAACTGCGCCACAGCCCGATTGTTGCCGGGTCCGACACGGGGTCGGCCACGAGCACGGCGAGCATACCCGAGCGGTCGCGGGCCCCCGAAATCGGTCCGGCTCAGTCGGGCGGGGTGAGGGTCAGCAGCGTCGCCTCGGGGCGGCAGGCAACCCGGATCCGGGCGTACGGGCTGGTCCCGAGCCCCGCGGACACGTGCAGCCAGGACGATCCGGGGTCGCCGGGCCGCGAGTCCGCCGGGTGCCGATGCAGCCCCTTGGCCCGGGCGGGCTCGAGGTCGCAGTTGGTCGTCAGGGCGCCGATGCCGGGCAGGCAGACCTGGCCGCCGTGGGTGTGACCGGCGATGATCGCGTCGTAGCCGTCGGCGGCGAACTGGTCGAGCACCCGGAGGTACGGCGCGTGCGCCACGCCGAGCCGCACGTCGGCGTCGGGGTCGGCGGGACCCGCGACGGCAGCGAGGTCGTCGTACTCCAGGTGCGGGTCGTCCACCCCCGCGAACGCGAACGACGTCTCGAGTACCCGGAGTGCGCCCCGGGTGTTCGTCAGGTCCAGCCAGCCGGCGTCGGTGAACTCCGTCCGCAGCTCGCGCCAGGGCAGCTGCGGGGTGTGCGTGTTGCGCTGGCCGGTATCGGGCAGGAGGTAGCGCAGCGGGTTGCGCAGGGTGGGGGAGAAGTAGTCGTTCGAGCCGAACACGAAGACCCCGGGGGCGTCGAGCAGCGGGCCGAAGGCGTCGCGGACCACGGGCACCGAGCCGGCGTGTGAGAGGTTGTCGCCGGTGTTGACCACCAGGTCCGGGCGCAGCGAAGCCAGCCCGCGCAGCCACTCCTGCTTGCGGCTCTGCCCGGGGGTCATGTGCACGTCGGACAGGTGCAGCACCCGCAACGGCCGGTGGCCGGCGGGCAGCAGCGGGACGGTGACGCGGCGGAGGGTGTAGGCGCGGGCCTCGCAGGCGGCGTACGCCGTGAGGGCGGCGCCGGCGAGCGCCCCGGCCCCCACAAGGCGGCCGAGGGTGCGCCGGACGTCAGGGCTCGGGGTCACGCGGCAAGGCTGCCACAATGGGTCTCATGAGTGCTCTCAAGGACCGCCTCCGTGCCGACCTCACCACCAGCATCAAGGCGCGCGACGAGATCCGGTCGTCGACCCTGCGGATGGTCCTGACCGCGATCACCAACGCCGAGGTCGCGGGCAAGGAGCAGCGCGAGCTCAGCGACGACGACATCATCGGCGTCCTCTCGACCGAGGCCAAGAAGCGGCGGGAGGCGGCCACGGCGTTCGAGGACGGTGGCCGCGCGGAGATGGCCGCCAAGGAGAAGGCGGAGGCGGCGGTCATCGCCGACTACCTGCCCGAGCAGCTCTCCGCCGAGGACATCGCGGCCCTGGTCACCGCGGCCGTCGCCCAGACCGGCGCGGCCGGTGAGGGCATGAGGGCGATGGGCAAGGTGATGGGCGTCGTGCAGCCCCAGGTCAAGGGTCGCGCCGACGGCGGCGCGGTCGCCGCGGAGGTACGTCGCCAGCTCGGCTGAGACGGGCCGCCGGGCGCCTCGTTCCCTCAGCGGTGGTGGCCGCCGCCCCCACCGTGGTTGTTGCCACCGTGGTTGCCGCCGCCCCCGGGCGACGGGGGGGCCACCCCGTTGGACTCGTAGAGCGTGACCGGTGACCCGCTGGGTGCGGAGGAGCCGCCGCCGGGCGACGTGTAGGCCACGGTGCCGGCGGGGCTCCCGGAGCTCACGGTGCCGCCGTCGAGCGGGTTGAAGCCCGCCTGCTCCAGGACCCGCTCGGCCTCGGCGATGCTCATCCCGGTGACGCTGGGCACCGTGGTCGGGACGCCCTCCACCGCGGTGAGGTCCGGGGGCACGAAGTCCTCGGGGTCGAGGTAGTCGTCGATGGCCTGCATGGCCTGCGCCCACATGGGTCCGGCGAAGCCGGAGCCGGACACCTCGTAGATGTACTGCCCGCCGATCGTCTGGCCCGCGAGCGGGATCGGCTTGCCGCCGTCCTTGCTGGCGCCGGCGATCATCGCGGCGGTGGCGATCTGCGGCGTGTAGCCGACGTACCAGACCGACTGGCCGTCGGTGGTGGTGCCGGTCTTGGCCGCCGACGGCACGGAGAGGCCGGTCTGGCCGTAGTCGTAACCGAAGCCGCCGGGCTCCTGGACGCCGCGCAGCACGTCGTTGACCGCGTCGGCAGTCGACTCGGGCATCACCTGGGTGCACTGCGAGGGGTAGGACTTCACGGTGTTGCCGGCGGAGTCCTCGATCGAGGTGACCGGCCGCGAGTCGCAGTGCAGCCCGCGCCCGGCGAAGGTCGCGTAGGCCTCGGCCATCTCAAGCGGGCTGGCGTTCGGCGTGCCGAGCGTGAACGTCACGCCCCGCTCGGCGCCGACACCGCGGGCGTCACCCTTGGGGTTGGTGAGCTCCACACCCATCTGCTTGGCCAGCTCGAACGGCTTGCACACGCCGGTCTCGCGCTCCAGCATCGCGTAGAACGTGTTCACGGACTCACGGGTGCCGGTGTAGAGGTCCTTGTTGCCCCACGTCGTGGAGCTGCTGACGTTCCACACGCCCGCGAACGGCGGCTGGCCGGGGCAGTTGGCGAACTCGTCCTGCGGGATGACCATCTGCTTGGGAGCATTGAACGTGGTCGTGAGGGGGATCTTGTCGTTGATCGCGGTGGCGAGGACGAACGGCTTGAACGTCGAGCCGGCCTGGAAGCCGGCGGAGTCGCCGTACTTCGTCGGGACGGTGTAGTTGAGGTAGGTGTAGCCGTCCGCCTCGTCGCGGCCCATCGGACGCGACTGCGCGAGCGCCTTCACGTCGCCGGTGAGCGGCGCGACCATCGCGAGGGCGCCCACGGCCTGGTTCTGCCGGTCGACGTGATCCCTCACGGCCGTGTCGGCCGCGGTCTGGTCGCGCAGGTCGATCGTGGTGTGGATCGTGAGGCCACCGGAGTAGAGGAGCTTCTTGCGCTCCTCGGGGGTCTTGCCCAGGGACCGATCGCGCATGAGGTAGCTGAGCACGAAGTCGCAGAAGAAGGGGGCGCGCGAGAACACGCAGCCGTTCTTGGTGGGCACCACGTGCAGCCCGAGACCCTGGTCCTTGACCTTGGTGGCCTTGCCGCGCTTGACGACGTTGAGCTCGGCCATCCGGTCGATCACGACGTTGCGCCGCTCGAGCGCGCGGTCGGGGGAGTTCGTCGGGTCGTAGCCGGTGGGGTTCTTGACCAGCCCGGCGAGCATCGCCGACTCGCGCAGGTCGAGGTCCTTGGCGTTCTTGTCGAAGTAGTGCCGCGCGGCCGCCTGCACGCCGAAGGCGCCGTCACCGAAGTAGGCGATGTTGAGGTAGCGCTCGAGGATCCAGTCCTTGGTGTGGTTCTGCTCGAAGGCGATCGCGTAACGCAGCTCGCGGATCTTGCGGGCGTAGGTGTCGTCGGTCGCTGCCTTGCGCTCGGCCTTGGTCTTGGCCTGGCTGAGCAGGGTCAGCTTGACCATCTGCTGGGTGATCGACGAGCCGCCCTGGGTCACGCCGCCGCTGGCCTGGTTGGTGACCAGGGCCCGGAGCGTGCCCTTCAGGTCGAGCGCGCCGTGCTGGTAGAAGCGGTAGTCCTCGATCGCGACGATCGCCTTGACCATCGTCCGCGAGATCTGCGTCAGCGGGACGTTGATGCGGTTCTCGTCGTAGAGCGATGCGATGACGTTGCCGTCCGGGTCCACGATGCGGGTCTTCTGCGCCAGCGGCTCGGTCTCCAGTTCGGCCGGCAGGCTGTCCATGGTGTCCGCGACGTTGCGCGCCCCGATGCCGATCACGCCGGCGAAGGGGATCGCGAGACCCGCCACGACGACGCCCATGACGACGGCGACGGAGAGCATCACGCCCAGGTGGGAGGCGATGCGGCCGGTCGGCAGGCGCGCGTTGCGAGGGACGGACATGGCCCCAGAGTACGCGAGGGGCGGTTTCGCGGCCCAGCTCGCGCCCGGAGGTGACCAGACGCGCCTAGTCATTTCGGACTACGCGGTTTGGGCCCTCTGGGTCTGTCCATACCGCGGGGTTCTCTTTACCTTCTTTACCTGAGGGGACTCTCCCGGGTGCGCGTCATGGGGACGCAAGCCTCGGACGATGTGGGGACATCACTATGTGGGTTGAAGATTGGACGCCGGCCGCCGCGTGCCGCCAGGCGCAGCCGGACCAGCTGTTCGTGCGCGGTGCGGAGCAGAACAAGGCCAAGCAGCTGTGTGCGGGCTGTCCCGTGCGCACCGAGTGTCTGGCCGAGGCTCTGGACAACCAGATCGAGTGGGGCGTCTGGGGTGGCATGACCGAGCGTGAGCGCCGGGCACTGCTCCGTCGCCGCCCGAACGCCTCGTGGCGCTCCGTGCTCGAGACCGCCCGCGACGCCAAGGTCTCCGTCACCGCCTGAGCGTCGTGTCTCGGTGGTCGAGTAGGTCGCGCAGCGACCGTATCGACACCCGGCGGATCCGCTAGCGCGTCTCCGCCAGCAGCTCGCCGACGCGGCGCAGGCCGACGAGGTCGTGCACGTCTCCGGCGAGAGCCGGCACGACCGCGGTCGCGACCTCCGGGTGCGCCGCGGTGAACCGGTCGCGCAGCCCTGCCTCCCGCTCGACCATCCGAGCCCGGTCGGCGTGCAGTCGCAGCAGGCCGGCCGTCAGCGACCCCGGGTCCTGCTTGCGCAGGCGGGCCGCCGCCGCCATCGCCTCGTCGTCCGACAGGCTGCCCCGCGGGGCGGGGCTGGCGCGGTTGACGACCAGCCCGGCCAGCGGCATCCGGTCCTCGCTGAGCCGCTCGACGAAGTACGCCGCCTCGCGCAGCGCGTCGGGCTCCGGCGCGGCGACCACGAGGAACTTGGTGCCGTCGGCCTGGAGCAGCTCGAAGGTCTTCTGCGCGCGCTGCCGGAACCCGCCGAAGAGCGTGTCGACGGCGGCCACGAACGTCTGCATGTCCCGGAGCACCTGGGCACCCAGGATCTTCGTC
>JAOPXF010000369.1 GCA_025965295.1 Nocardioides sp. | reverse complement strand
CTGGCGTGCGACAGTCCCGAGGACGTCGACGCCACGATCACCAAGGCGATGGGGATCAACGACGTGCCGGTGGTCGTCGACTTCCGCGTGCACCGCGACGCCATGGTCTGGCCGATGGTCGCCGCCGGCACCAGCAACGACGACATCAAATACGCCCGCGACCTGGCCCCCGAGTTCGACAAGGATGACCTGTGAACAAGCACACCCTGAGCGTCCTCGTGGAGAACAAGCCCGGCGTCCTGGCCCGCATCGCGGGCCTGTTCAGCCGCCGCGGCTTCAACATCGACTCGCTCGCCGTCGGCCCGACCGAGCACCCCGAGGTCTCCCGGATGACGATCGTGGTCAACGTCGAGGAGTCCCCGCTCGAGCAGGTCACCAAGCAGCTCAACAAGCTGGTCGAGGTGATCAAGATCGTCGAGCTCGACGGCCCCGCCTCGGTCAGCCGCGAGCTGCTGCTGGTCAAGGTCAAGGCCGACGCCGAGTCGCGCGGCCACGTCCTCGACGCGGTCGCCCTCTTCAAGGCCCGCGTGGTCGACGTCGCCAGCGACGCGGTCACCATCGAGGTCACCGGCAACAGCGACAAGCTGGCGTCGTTCCTCAAGGTCGTGGAGCCCTTCGGCATCCGCGAGCTCGTCCAGTCGGGCATGGTCGCGATCGGCCGCGGCTCCCGATCGGTCAGCGAGCGCACCCTGCGCCCCGTTCCCATTCCCGCCCCACCGGCCCGCACGGCCTGACGTACCCCACCAGAAACAACCTAAGGAGAGCCCACGTGGCTGAGATGTTCTACGACGACGATGCCGACCTGTCCCTGATCCAGGGCAAGAGTGTCGCGGTCCTCGGATACGGCAGCCAGGGCCACGCCCACTCGCTGTCCCTGCGCGACTCGGGCGTCGACGTGCGCGTCGGCCTGCCGGAGGGCTCGAAGAGCCGGGCGAAGGCCGAGGCCGAGGGCCTGCGCGTCCTCACCCCCGCCGAGGCGGTGGAGGAGGCCGACGTCATCGTCATCCTCGCCCCCGACCACGTGCAGCGCACGCTCTACACCAACGACGTCGAGCCCAACCTGACGCCGGGCGACACCCTCGTCTTCGGCCACGGGTTCAACATCCGCTTCGGCTACATCACGCCGCCCGAGGGCGTCGACGTGTTCATGGTCGCCCCCAAGGGCCCCGGCCACCTGGTCCGCCGCGAGTACGTCGACGGGCGCGGCGTGCCGGTGCTCGTCGCGGTCGAGAAGGACGCGTCGGGCAAGGCGTGGGACCTCGCGCTCTCCTACGCCAAGGCGATCGGCGGCCTGCGCGCCGGCGGCATCAAGACCACCTTCACCGAGGAGACCGAGACCGACCTGTTCGGCGAGCAGGCCGTCCTCTGCGGTGGCGCCAGCCAGCTGGTCCAGTACGGCTTCGAGGTGCTCACCGAGGCCGGCTACCAGCCCGAGGTGGCTTACTTCGAGTGCCTCCACGAGCTCAAGCTCATCGTCGACCTGATGTACGAGGGCGGCATCGCCAAGCAGCGCTGGTCGGTCTCCGACACGGCCGAGTACGGCGACTACGTCTCCGGCCCGCGGGTGATCACCCCGCAGGTGAAGGAGAACATGTTGGCCGTCCTCGAGGACATCACCAACGGCAACTTCGCGCAGCGGTTCATCGACGACCAGGACGCCGGCGGCCCCGAGTTCAAGGCGCTGCGCGCCAAGGGCGAGCAGCACCCGATCGAGGAGACCGGCCGCGAGCTGCGCAAGCTGATGGCCTGGGTCAAGAGCCACGACTCCGACTACACCGAGGGCACCTCCGCCCGCTGACCCATACGCTGACCCGCCCGAAAGTTTCGGGCGGGTCGGCGCCGGGAATGCCAGAGACGGTTGAACGTTGTACTGGATATGAAGATCGAGATCTGGTCCGACGTCGTCTGCCCGTGGTGCTACATCGGCAAGCGTCGTCTCGAGACCGCACTGGCCGGGTTTCCGCACGCCGACGAGGTCGAGGTGGTCTACCGCTCCTTCGAGCTCGACCCGAGCGCGCCGCACCACGGCCACGAGCTGACGACCGGCGTGCTGGCCCGCAAGTACGGCCGCAGCGAGGCCGAGATGCGTCAGATGCAGCAGCAACTGGTCGGCGTCGCCGCCGAGGAGGGTCTGGAGTTCCGCCTCTTCGACAACGTGCACACGAACACCATCGACGCGCACCGGATCCTGCACCTCGCCCTGGAGACCGGCGGTCCCGCCCTCCAGCGCGAGCTCAAGGAGGCCCTGCTCGCGGCGTACTTCGTGCGAGCCGAGGACGTCGGCGACCACGATGTGCTCCGCGCGGCGGCGACCTCTGCCGGCCTCGACGAGGCCCGGGTCTCCGAGGTGCTCGCCGGCGACGAGTACGCCGACGCCGTGGCCGCGGACATCGCGCAGGCGCGGGCGTACGGCGCCACCGGCGTGCCGTTCTTCGTCGTCGACCAGCGGTACGGCGTCAGCGGCGCCCAGCCCGCCGAGGCGTTCACCCGGGTCCTGGAGCAGGCCTGGGCCGACGGGCACCCGGCCCTGGAGGTCGTGGGGCAGGGCGACGTGTGTGGACCGGACGGCTGCACGATCTGACCGGCGCGTGTAAGGTAAGGCGCACCTAACTAATCCTCCCTCCCGTGAGGAAGCGCTGTGTTCGCCAACTACCTGATCGGCCTGCGTGAGGGCCTCGAGGCCTCGCTCGTCGTGAGTATCCTGGTCGCCTACCTCGTCAAGACCTCGCGCCGCCACCTGCTGTCCCGGATCTGGGTCGGCGTGGCGCTGGCCGTGCTCGTCAGCCTGGCCTTCGGGGCGCTGCTGACGTTCGGGCCGCGCGGGCTGACCTTCGAGGCGCAGGAGATGATCGGCGGGGGGCTGTCGATCATCGCGGTCGCGTTCGTGACCTGGATGATCTTCTGGATGGCCCGGGCCGCCCGCAGCATGAGCGGCGAGCTCCGCGGCCAGATCGACCGCGCCGCCGAGGGCAACCGTTGGTCCTTGGTCATCGTCGCCGTCCTGGCGGTCGGCCGCGAGGGGCTGGAGACCGCGCTGTTCCTCTGGGCCGCCACCCAGGCCGGCACCCGTGAGGCGGCCGGCTCGGTGACCCCGACCTGGCAGCCGCTGCTCGGCGCCGCTCTCGGCATCGCCACTGCGGTGCTGCTCGGCTATCTCATCTACCGCGGCGCGCTCACGATCAACCTGAGCCGCTTCTTCACCTGGACCGGTGCCTTCCTGATCCTGGTCGCCGCCGGCGTACTGTCGTACGGCGTGCACGACCTCCAGGAGGCCCGCGTGCTGCCCGGTCTCGACTCGGTGCTGTTCGACGTGTCCGGCGTGATCGACCCCAGCACCTGGTACGCCGTGCTGCTCAAGGGCGTCTTCAACTTCTCGCCGGTGACGACGTACCTCGAGGGGCTCGCCTGGGTGCTCTACGCCGTGCCCACCATGACCCTCTTCGTCCGCGGCGTCCGTCGCCGCTCTGCCCCGCCCCGGGCACCGCAGCCCGCGCCGGCCGAGCCCGCTCCCGTCTCCCACTGACCCACCGAAGGACTCCTGCCCCGATGCGCATCCCCCTGCTTGTTGCTGCCCTCCTGGCCACGCCCGCCCTCGCGGCCTGCACCCAGAACGCCACCACGAAGGACGCGGGCGACGACCGCTCGATCACGGTCACGTCGACCGACGACCGCTGCGAGGTGTCGAGCACCGAGGCGCCGTCCGGCACGCTGGCCTTCCAGGTCACCAACGACGGCTCGCAGGTCACGGAGTTCTACCTGTACGCCGAGGACGGCGAGCGGATCATGGGTGAGGTCGAGAACGTCGGCCCCGGCCTGTCCCGCGAGCTGACCGTCAGCGTGGCGCCGGGCAGCTACGTCACCGCCTGCAAGCCGGGCATGAAGGGCAAGGGCATCCGCGGCGACCTGACTGTCACCGACAGCGGTGCCGAGGTCGCCTCGGAGAGCGACGACGTCCAGGTCGAGCACGCCACCGACGAGTACCAGGCCTGGGTCCAGGACGAGTCCGACCAGCTGCTCGCGCAGACCCGGAAGTTCGTGGCGGCGTACAAGTCCGGCGACGACCGCACCGCCAAGGCGCTCTACCCGGTCGCGCGCACGCACTGGGAGCGGATCGAGACCGTCGCGGAGTCCTTCGGCGACCTCGACCCGAAGATGGACGCCCGCGAGGCCGACCTCGAGCCCGGCCAGAAGTGGACCGGCTGGCACCGGATCGAGAAGGACCTGTGGCCGGCCCGAGCCGAGAAGTACGCCGCGCTGTCGGCCAAGCAGCGCGCGACGTACGCCGACGACCTGCTCGCGAACACCGAGACTCTGGACGGTCGCATCGGCAAGCTCGAGTTCACCGTCGACCAGATCGCCAACGGCTCCCGCGGCCTGCTCGAGGAGGTCGCGACCGGCAAGGTCACCGGCGAGGAGGAGTACTGGTCGCGCACCGACCTGTGGGACTTCCAGGCCAACGTCGACGGCGCGAAGAAGGCCTTCGAGGTGCTCGAGCCGGTCCTGGCCTCCAAGGACCCCGACCTCGAGGAGACGCTCGATCAGCGCTTCGAAGCGCTCCAGGAGCTGCTCGACGAGCAGCGCGTCGGTGACGGCTTCCGCTTCTACGACGAGCTCGCGCCCGAGGAGATCAAGGCCCTGGCCGACGCGGTCAACGCCCTGTCCGAGCCGCTCTCCAAGCTGACCGCGGCGGTGCTGTCCTGACCGCGCACCTTTCCCGTCGGGGCGTCATCGGTGGCGGCGCGGCCGCCGCCGGGGTGGCCGGTGCCTTCCTGGCCGGGCGCGCCAGTGAGGCCGACGCCGGCGCGTCCGGGGCCCCGCTGACCTACGCGTTCCGGGGCGAGCACCAGGCCGGCATCGTCACGCCCGCCCAGGACCGCCTCCACTTCGCCGCCTTCGACGTCACCACGCAGTCGCGCGCCCAGCTGGTCGCGCTGCTCAAGGCCTGGACCGAGGCCGCCGACCGGATGACCCGCGGCCTGCCGGCCGGCGAGATCGGCCCGGTCGACGGGGACACGTTCCTGCCGCCCGACGACACCGGCGAGGCCATCGGGCTCCCGGCCGGCGGGCTCACGATCACCTTCGGCTTCGGTCCCGGGCTCTTCCGCGACGCCGACGGCAAGGACCGCTTCGGGCTCGCCGGCCGTCGCCCCAAGGCCCTCGAGGAGCTGCCGCACTTCCCGGGCGACAACCTCGACCCGGCCCGCTCCCACGGCGACCTCTGCGTCCAGGCCTGCGCCGAGGACCCCCAGGTCGCGGTGCACGCGATCCGCAACCTGGCTCGGATCGGCTTCGGCACCGTCGCGGTCCGCTGGTCGCAGCTGGGCTTCGGGCGTACGTCGACCACCTCGACCGAGCAGAGCACCCCGCGCAACCTCTTCGGCTTCAAGGACGGCACCGCCAACGT
>JAOPXF010000328.1 GCA_025965295.1 Nocardioides sp. | reverse complement strand
AGGTCGTGGACATCAAGCTGGACCGGAGCGTCGCCGACGACGTCGACCTCCGGTCCACCCCGGAGTTCGCCCGCTACCGCCACGAGATCTGGACGCTGCTGCGCCAGGTCAACCGTCGCGCCCAGCTGGAGGAGGTGCATCAGGTTGCCTAGCCTTCTCGAGGAGCGCACCGAGGCGCGACCCAACCCGCGCCAGGAGGCCGCGGCCGGCGTCAAGCACGTCTCCCGGCACCGCAAGCGCGCCGCCCGGTGGGCGCGCGGCACGGTCGGCCTTGCCCTGCTGGCGGCCGTCTGGGAGGCCGCGCCCCGCGCGGGCCTCGTCGACCCCTACTTCGTCTCGCCGCTGTCCGACGTGCTCGCCGCCTGGTGGCACCTCGCGGTCACCGGCCAGCTCTGGGACAACACCCGCGCCAGCCTGGTGCGGTCCGGGCTCGGCTTCGGCCTGGCGGTCGTGACCGCGATCCCGCTGGGGGCGGCCATCGCCTGGTACACCCCGGTCCGCGAGCTCTTCACCCCGGTGCTCGAGATCTTCCGCAACACCGCGGCCCTGGCGATCCTGCCGGTCTTCGTGCTGATCCTGGGGATCGGTGAGACGTCCAAGGTGGCGATCGTCCTCTACGCGTGCTTCTTCCCGATCCTGCTCTCGACGATCAGCGGCGTCGCGGCGGTCGACACCCAGCTGCTGCGCTCCGCCCGGGTGCTCGGGCTGTCGCCGGTGACGACGTTCCGCAAGGTCGTGTTCCCGGCGGCGGTCCCGACGATCTTCACGGGCATCCGGATCGCCGGCGCCGCCGCGGTCCTGGTCCTGATCGCCGCCGAGATGATCGGCGCGACCGCGGGGCTCGGCTACCTCATCAACTACTCGCAGTACAACTTCCTGATCCCGCAGATGTACGCCGCGATCCTCACCACCTCGTTCCTCGGCCTGGCCATCAACTACGGCCTGGTCTCCCTCGAGCGCCGCCTCTCGCGCTGGCGCGCGTGACGCCCTCCCAGCCCCACGGACAAGGACCCACGATGACCCGCACCCTCACCCTGAACGCCTTCCTCATGGGCGTCGGCCACCACGAGGCCGCCTGGCGGCTCCCGGAGAGCGACCCGGCCGCCAGCAAGGAGGTCGCGCACTACCAGGCGCTCGCCCGCACCGCCGAGCGCGGCAAGCTCGACTCGGTCTTCTTCGCCGACAGCCCCTCGATGATGTCCGGCCCCGCCCGCCGGCCCTCGGAGACGCTCGACCCGGCGCTGCTGCTCGCGGCGATGGCGGTCGTGACCGACCGGATCGGGCTGGTCGCGACCGCCTCGACGACGTACGAGGAGCCCTACAACCTGGCCCGGAAGTTCGCCTCGCTCGACGCGATCAGCCACGGCCGGGCGGGCTGGAACGCCGTCACCTCCGCCGACCTGAACGCCGGCGCCAACTTCGGCTTCACCGAGGCGCCCACGCACGCCCAGCGCTACGAGCGGGCCAACGAGTTCCTCGAGGTGGTGCTGGGCCTGTGGGGTGCCTGGGAGGAGGACGCGATCCTCGGCGACAAGGCGGCGGGCGTCTTCGCCGACCCGGCCAAGGTGCACGCGCTCGACCACGTGGGCACCCACTTCCGGGTCCGCGGCCCGCTCAACGTGGGGCGCAGCGAGCAGGGGTGGCCGGTCGTCGTGCAGGCCGGCTCGTCGGGGCCGGGGATCGCCCTGGCCGCGAGGTACGCCGAGGCCGTCTTCACGGCCCAGCCCACGATCGAGGAGGGGCGCAGCTTCTACAGCGAGCTCAAGGCCGCGACGCTCAAGGCGGGCCGCAACCCCGACCACATCAAGATCCTCCCCGGCATCGTCCCGATCGTGGGCAGCACCGAGGCCGAGGCCCGGGCGATCGAGAGGAGCCTCGACGACCTCGTGGTCCTCGACCACCCGCTGGCCCAGCTCGCCGGCGACATCGGCATCCCGGCCGAGCGGATCGACCTGGACGCCCCGCTGCCCGACGACATCCGCTCACCGGACCAGATCGAGGGCAACAAGGCGCGCTACGAGCTGACCGTCGCGCTCGCCCGGCGCGAGAACCTCACCGTGCGGCAGCTGCTGCTGCGCCTGGGCAGCGGCCGCGGGCACCGGGCCTTCGTCGGCACGCCCGAGCAGGTCGCGGACACGATCGAGGAGTGGTTCACGACCGGTGCGGCCGACGGCTTCAACGTGATGCCGGCGGTGCTGCCGTCGGGGCTGGAGACGTTCGTCGACCACGTGGTGCCGGTGTTGCAGGAGCGCGGCCTGTTCCGTCTCGACTACGAGGGCTCGACCCTGCGCGAGCACTACGGGCTGCCGGTGCCGCCCAGCGCGGTCCTGGCGGGTGACCGGGCGCCGAGCAGCCAGGCGTCGTAGAAGTCGCTCAGGTCCTCACCGGTCTGCTCGTTCAGCCAGGCCACGAACTGCTCGCGGTCGGCGTTGCCGTAGCGGTGGGCGCTGGGCCAGTCCCGGACGATCTTCCAGAAGGTGGCGTCGCCGACCCGCTTGCGCAGCTCGTGCCACATCAGCGCCGGGCCGTAGTAGACGTTGCCCTCGGCGAACGTCGCCGGGTCGTAGTCGGCCGGCGGCCCGGACTCGCGACGCATCCGCGGCTCGAAGGCGGCCCAGTCCGCCATCACGGTGTCGACGGACTCGCCCTGCTGCTCGGCGACGTAGACGCCCTGGAGGTACATCGCCATGCCCTCGTTCATCCACACGTCGCGCCAGTCGCTCGGCGTGACCTCGTCGCCGTACCACTGGTGCACGATCTCGTGGACGATCACCTCGGGCGAGGTCGTGTAGTCCGTCGAGCCCAGCGTGATCATGCTCTGCGTCTCCATGCCGCTGCGCGAGTCGACCAGCAGGATGCCCAGCGAGGAGAAGGGGTAGGGACCGAGCTTCTGCTCGACCCAGTCGAGGGCCGCGGGTGCGCCACGCAGGCCGCGCAGCACGTAGTCGGCACCCTTCGGGGTCCAGTAGGACATCGGCACCCCGCTCGGTGACCGGTCCTTCGTCTGCCGGAAGCGGCCGATCGCGATCGTGGTGAGGTACGACGCCGCCGGCTCGGCGAGGTGCCAGCGGGTGACGGTCCGGCCGCCCTCGGTCTCCCGCGACTCGAGGGTGCCGTTGGCCACCCCGACCATCGGTGCCGGGGCGCTGACCGTGAAGTCGTAGAGAGCCTTGTCTGACGGCTGGTCGTTGACGGCGTACCAGCTGTAGGCGCCGAACGGCTCCTGCATGGTCCAGGCGCCGCCGTCGTCGGTGACCGTCCAGCCGAGCGTGCTGAAGTCCGCCCGGGTCGTGGGCGCGGCCACCGGCCGGGGCGTGCCGGCGTACCGCACCGCGAGGGTGTAGCGCTGGTCGCCGGTGACCGGCTCGTGCACGACGAGGTCCTTGCCGTCGTGGTCGTACGACGCGTCCTCGCCGTCGAGCGTCACCGAGGAGACCTCGAGCGCCCGGGCCAGGTCGAGCTGGAACTCGTCGGCGTCGGCGCTCGCGCGGAAGACCACGGTCTCCGCGCCGGTCAGGGTGCTGGTCGCCGGCGACCAGGACAGGTCGAGGTCGTAGTGGAGCGCGTCCACGCCCGGGTCGCCGACGTCGGGGTAGACGCGGTCCTCGACGGGGTCGCTCAGGGCGACGTCG
>JAOPXF010000326.1 GCA_025965295.1 Nocardioides sp. | reverse complement strand
CGATCATCAACAAGCCGCAGGTCGCGATCCTCGGCCCCGGTGCGGTCGTCAAGCGCCCGGTGGTCATCGACGACCCGAACCTCGGGGAGACGATCGCCGTGCGCCACATGGTCTACCTGTCGCTGTCCTACGACCACCAGCTGGTCGACGGCGCCGATGCCGGCCGCTTCCTCAAGGACGTCAAGCAGCGCCTCGAGCACGGCACCTTCGACGTCTGATCGCTGCACCTTCGACGTCTGATCGCTGACCCGCCCGAATCTCGACAAGCTCGATCACCGAGCTTCGGGCGGGTCAGCGTCATGTCAGAAGTCGTCGTCGAAGGAGACCGTGCCAAAGACGCCGACCTGGTAGGTGTGCGCGGGCGCTGCAGGTCTTCGGACTCGTGGGCACGTCGTTCGGCGCCTCTCGGCGTCGCTCGACCCCTACCCGCCGTCGCTTCCCGGAGCCCGACGCGGCGCTCCAGTGCTGTGGGCGGCTTTCGTTCCCACTCACCGCTGAGGGTCGGTCCCGACTCATACCGGGTTCCCTCTTGCCCCGGAACACCGTCTCGCGACACCGTTCCGGACCAGCGCGAGCACCTAGGGGTTCGGGCGATTCTCGGCACCAGATGTTGGGTCGGCGTGTCGCAGCGCACGTCCCGCCTCGCCCAGCCGGTCGACCCCCTCGGAGAGCGCCGCGCGCAGGGCCTCGAGCGCCTCCTCGTCGGGGAGCGCGCCCGCCCGGGCCCGCTCCTCGATCGCCGCGCAGAGCTCGGCCAACCCGGTGAGCCCGACGTTGGACGCGCTCCCCCGCAGCCCGTGGGAGAGCCGTGCGGTCCCGGCCGCGTCACCGTCACGGGCGGCGCCGAGAAGGGCGTCGACGGTCGCGCCGGCCGAGGCGGCGAAGCGATCCGCGATCGCGAGCACCAGGGCCGGGTCGATGCCGTCGTCGAGGAGCTCGCGCAGCCGGTCGGCCGCGCCGTCCGAGGCCCGGCCCGGCACCCACCGGGCCAGCGTGCTCTCGAGCAGGTCGGGCACGACGGGCTTCGAGAGGAAGTCGTCCATGCCGGCCTCGCGGCAGCGCTCGCGCTCCTCGGCGGTCGCCGCGGCCGTCATCGCGATGATCGGGATCCGCGCGCCGTCGCCGACCATCGCGCGGATCGCGCGGGTCGCGTCGAAGCCGTCCATGACCGGCATCTGGCAGTCCATCAGGATCGCGTCGAACCCGCCCGGGTCGTCGGCCAGGGCGGCCACCCCGGCCGCCCCGTTGTCGGCCATCACCAGGTCGTAGCCCAGGCGGCGCAGCACGCCGTCGGCGACCATCTGGTTGACGGGGTTGTCCTCCACGACGAGGAGCCGGGCCCGGACGTCACCGCCGGCCGGACGAGCCACGACCGGCTCGGCCACGTCGGTCGCCTCGAGCCGGCCGCCGAGCGTGGCGAGCACCTCGAGCAGGCGCGAGGGCAGCACCGGCTTGCCGAGGAAGCTGTCGATGCCGGCGTCGGCCAGCCAGGCTGCCGTGGGCTCGATCGCCGACGACAGCAGCGCGAGCCGGGTGTCGCGGTGCCGCTCCTCCGCCCTGATCACGCGGGCCAGCTGCTCCCCGTCGACCCCCGGCATCATGTAGTCCAGCAACACCACGTCGTAGCGCTCGTGGTCGCGCACCGAGGTGTCCAGCTCGACCAGCGCGTCGTACGCCGACTCCACCGCGGTCACCTTCACCTCCCAGGCCGCGAGCTGCTCGTCCAGGATGAACCGGTTGGTCGCGTTGTCGTCCACGACCAGCACCCGCAGGCCGGAGACGGCGTCGCGGAGGGCCGCCTCGGGCCGTGGGCTCTGCGCGGTGGCCGGCGCGAACGGCGTCTCGAACCAGAACGTGCTGCCGGCACCCGTCTCGCTCTCGACACCGATCTGACCGCCCATCGCGTCCACGATCCGCTTGCTGATCGCGAGCCCCAGACCGGTGCCGCCGTACTGACGGGTCGTGGAGCTGTCCGCCTGGGAGAACGCGGTGAAGAGCTGGCGCTGGGCGTCGGCGCTGATGCCGATCCCGGTGTCGGACACCTCGACCCGGACCCCCGAGTCGACGCCGCTGGCCCGGACGACGACCTCGCCGGCCTCGGTGAACTTCACGGCGTTCGAGACCAGGTTCGTCACGACCTGGCCGAAGCGGACCGGGTCCCCGCGCACCATCGACGGCATCCGGTCGGCGTTCGACACGACGAGCTCGAGGTGCTTGGCGCTGGCCCGCTCGGCCACCAGACCGACGCTCTGCTCGACGATGACCCGGGGGTCGAAGTCGACCTCCTCGAGGTCCAGCCGTCCGGCCTCGATCTTGGACAGGTCGAGGATGTCGTTGACGAGGGAGAGCAGGGCCCGCCCGGCCTGGTCCACGCCCTCGGCGAGACGGCGCTGGTGGGTGGTCAGCTCGGTGCGGCTGAGCAGCTCGCTGAGCCCGATCACACCGTTGAGCGGGGTCCGGATCTCGTGGCTCATGGTGGCCAGGAACTCCGACTTGGCGCGCGAGGCCGCGAGCGCTTCGTCGCGGGCCGCCGCAAGCTCCGCGGCGGCCTCCTCGCGCTCCGCGACGTGGGCGAGCAGCGAGAGCATCTGGGCGAAGATCGCGATCTCGGACGCCCGCGGAGGAGTGGTGGCCCGGCTGTCGGACGTGATCACGCAGGCCAGCCGCTCGCCGACCACCGCGGGTCCGGCGACGAGGAAGGTCCCGTCCGCCAGCCGCTCCTGGACGATCGCACGCCACTCGGCGGCGCGTGCCGCAAGCGCGCGCGCGGCCGACTGCTCCTCCTCGGAGAAGTCACCCCACCCGGTCTCGAAGTGCACCAGCCCCCCGGGGAGCTCCGGGTCGGGGGCGGACACGAAGATGGCCGGCCACTGGGTGTGCGGGCGGACCACGGCGTCGGCGGCGAGCAGCGCCTCCTCCAGCGTGCGCGCCTCGTTGGCCGCACCGGCCATTGCGCTCAGGAAGGCCAGGCCCTGCTCGGCCTCCTTGCTCTCGGTGATGTCCTGCACCGTGCCGCCCACCCGCACCAGCGCACCGCTCGCGTCGCGGGTCGCCCGCCCGCGGGTGCGCACCCAGCGAGCCGGCATGCCGACCGGCCGGTCGAGCCGGGAGTCGACGTCGATCGTCTCGCCGCCGGCCAGCATCGCGTCGTACGCCGCGACGGCGGCCGCGCGGTCGTCGGGGTGCAGGAGCTCGAAGAAGGCATCCGACGAGGGCACGAACGTCTCGCGATCCAGTTCCAAGAGCCGGAAGAGCTCGTCGGACCAGCGCACCACCCCGTCGCCGACGAGCCGCTCCCAGCTGCCGATCCGCGCGATGGACTGGGCCTCGGCCAGCTGGACCTCGCGTCGCTGGAGCTCCTCGATGACCCGGGGCTGGTCGCTGTGGTCGCGCACCCGGTGCAGCCAGCCCTGCCGGGCACCCTCCGCGTCGAGGAGCGGCGCCGGCCGGACCACCGCCCAGAACTGTGTGCCGTCGGCGCGGGTGACCAGCACCTCGGCGTCCTCGCCGCTCTCCCGTGAGGCGAGCAGCAGGTCGAGGTCCACCGCCCGCGGCGCCGGGAAGCCGACCAGCTCGCCCGGCTCCAGGCCGAGCATCGCGGCCAGGGGCGCGTTGCCCCACGCCGTCGTGCCGTCGTCGCCGATCACCCAGAGGCCGTCGGGGACCGCCTGCAGGATCCAGTCGCCGATCTCGCCAGCGTCGGGCTGGCGGTCGCGATCCCGGGAGTCCATGCCCCGATCGTGCCCCATCCGGGCGGACTTCGCCGCCGTGACAGGGTTGCGGCATGCAGATCGTCATCGCCGGGGCCTCGGGCTTCCTGGGCACCCACCTCACCGACGAGCTGGTCGGCCGCGGTCACACCGTGACGAAGCTGGTGCGCCGACCGTCCAGCGCCCCGGACGAGTCGACGTGGGACCCGTACGCCGGCACCTACGACCGGGCGGTCGTCGAACGCGCCGACGTGGTCGTGAACCTCGCGGGCACGCCGACCGCAGGCAACCCCCACTCCGAGAAGTGGGCCCGTGAGCTGCGCGAGAGCCGGGTCACCACCACGCGGGTGCTGGCCCGCGCGATCGCGGACAGCGACTCCACGCCCGTGTTCCTCGCCGGCAACGGGATCTCCTGGTACGGCGATCACGGCGACCAGGTGCTCACCGAGGCCTCCGACAGCCGGGGCCACGCCCTGCTGACCGAGGTGACCCGCGAGTGGCAGGCCGCCACCGAGCCGGCCGCCGCGGTCGGATCGCGGGTCTGCGTGCTGCGGACCGCACCGGTCATGGACCGCCGCAACGCCCCCCTCAAGCAGCTGCGGCTGCTCTTCCGGCTCGGCCTCGGCGGCCGGCTCGGCGACGGCCGTCAGTACATGGCGATGATCTCGCTGCGCGACTGGATCGGCTCGGTGGCCCACCTCGCCGAGCACGAGTCGGCGAGCGGACCGTTCAACCTGTGCTGCCCCGAGACCCCCACGAACGCGGAGTTCACCCGGGCCCTGGCGAAGGCCGTGCACCGGCCGGCCGTGGTCTTCGCACCGAGGTCCGCGCTGCGCGTCGGCGCCGGTCAGATGGCGCCCGAGCTGCTCGGCTCCCTCAACGTCCGTCCCGCGGCGCTCGAGGCGAGCGGCTACGTGTTCCGGGACCGCGACGTCGCCGCGGTGCTCGCCGCCGGGCTGGCCTGACCGCCCTCAGGGCAGCACCGAGGCCACCCGCCACTCACCCGTGACCCGGCGCAGGGTCACGGTGCGCGTCGAGGCGGCGTCGCGCGGCAGGGGGACCCGGGTGCCGCTGCCCACCGCGACGGCCCCCGTCAGCCGGTCGGTCACCATGAGCACGATCCGGTCAGGGCCCTGCGCGCGCACGTCGACCCCGAGGACCTGCATCCGCATCCCCCGGACCCGGAGGCCGCGACGGCTCCAGGCACGGAGCATCGCCACGTCGTGACGTGCGGCGCTCGAGCGAGCGACGTACAGCCGACGCAGCGCGCCGGTCTCGCCGCGCGACCACGCCCGAGCCCGCCGGACGTCCCAGGCGCGCAGCACCCGGACCGCCGCCGACTCGGGCTCCGGTGCGGGCCGGCCCAGCAGCAGGGGCCGCGGCGCCGGACGCGGCTCGGTGGACCGCACGACGCCGCCCACGGCGACCGCCAGGGCGCTCAGCAGGATCAGGACGAGGACGGCGAGCAGCACGCGGGGCAGGGTCACCCCGGTCTCCTTCCCCGTCCGCGTCGTACCGCCACGGTTGTCCACAGGCTGCCAGACTGGGCCGGTGCTCAGCCGCCGCGCGCTGCTCCTCGGAGGCACGGCGACCGCCGTGGTGGTCGCCGCGGGCGCCGGCGTCGGCATCGAGGAGGGCGTCCTCCCCGGCCGACCGTGGCTCCAGGCCCACCTGGGCCTCAACGGCGAGGCCGGGGTGGTGCCGGACGTCGAGCCCGGTCCGGTGGTCGACGGGTCGTTCACCTCCGAGCACCGGCTGGGCGCGGAGACCGGCTGGTCGCTCGTGCGCCCGCCCCGCGTCACGGGCGACCTCCCGCTGGTGGTCGCGCTGCACGGGCTCGGCGAGGACCACGCCACGCTGCTCGGTCCCGCGTTCGGGCTCGACCGCTTCCTGGCCGCGGCGGTCGCCTCCGGGGTCCCGCCGTTCGCCCTGGCGACCGTCGACGGCGGGACGTCGTACTGGCACCCCCGCCCCTCCGGCGAGGACGCCGGCGCCATGGTCGTCGACGAGCTGCTCCCGCGGCTGGCCCAGGAGGGCGCCCGGACCGAACGGATCGGGCTGATCGGCTGGTCGATGGGTGGGTACGGCGCCCTGCGGCTCGCCGGCCTGCTCGGCGACACCCGGGCGCCGACGGTGGCCGCGAGCAGCCCGGCGATCTGGAGCGACCCCGACGACGCGAGCCGGTCCGGCTTCGCGGACGCCGCGGAGTACGAGCGCTTCTCGGTGGTGGGCCACCAGGAGGACCTCGACGGGATCCGGGTGCGCATCGACTGCGGCACCGGCGACCCGTTCTACCGCGACG
>JAOPXF010000308.1 GCA_025965295.1 Nocardioides sp. | reverse complement strand
AGGTTGATCGCCGGCGGGTGCTTCTCGGCCAGCCGCAGCCCGGCGTAGGCGCGCACGGCGAGGCCGAAGGTGCGTGGTGCGGCGAACTCGGCCCAGTCCTGCAGCGAGTCGGCGCTGATCGCCTGGTGGTGGTCCTTGGCCTGCTTGTTGGTGACCGCCAACGACCGCAGCCGCTCGAGGGGGTCCTCGATGTCGGTGCCGAGCCGGGCGAAGAGGGAGGACACCTTGTTGGCCCCAGCGGCCCGGCGCGACTGCTCGCGCACGCTGACCGGCACCGAGGCGAGCAGCGAGGTCTCGGGCAGCTCGCCGCGCTCCTCGAGGTAGGCGCGCAGCGCCCCGCCCGAGACGGCGAGCACGACGTCGTTGACGGTGGTGCCGGTGGCGGTCTTGATGTCGCGGATGTCGTCGAGCGACATGTCCGCGAACGCGATCGCGCGGTGGCTGGTGATGGTCCCGTTGAACGAGGTGCGCGGCGCCGAGAACGGCGCGGCCATCGCCGTACCCTTCCGCGCGCGGCCGACGGTCTTGGTGACCAGCTCGGCCGACGGCGCGAGCAGCCGGAAGGCGGTGAGGGGCCGGGTCAGGGTGCTCACGACGGCGCGGCCGAGCAGCTCGGCCTGGCGCGGGGAACGGCCGAACTCGCCCCTGGGCCCGAGCGACAGCGGCTCGGCGTCGGCCTCGAGGCTGCACAGGTGCGAGATCAGGTTGGAGCCGGAGACACCGTCGACCGTGGCGTGGTGCATCTTCGAGAAGATCACCACTCCGTCCTTGGTCGGGCCGCCCTGGTAGCCCTCGATCACCCACATCTCCCACAGCGGGCGCGAGCGGTCGAGCGGCAGGCCGGCAAGGTGGCCGGCGAGGTCGTTGAGCTCCGCGTAGCCACCCGGGGAGGGCAGGGCCAGGCGGTGCACGTGGCGGTCGATGTCGAAGTGGGTGTCCTTGACCCAGATCGGGTGGTCGAGGCCGAGCGGCACCTTGCGAAGCTTGCGGGTGAACTCCGTGACGTCGCCGACCCGGCGGCCGATCTCGGAGCGCATCTCGTCGAAGGAGTAACCGTCCGGCATCGTGCCCGGGTCCAGCACGATCAACCCGCAGACGTGCAGGAGCTGCTCCTGCGTCTCGAGGTAGAGGAAGCTGGCGTCGAGCCCGGACAGCCGGTCCATGGTCACATCCTAGGGTTTGGAACTGAAACGCGTTCTAGTTGCTAACGAACGGGTCCGCACGACGCCACGGGTGACGGCCGTCTCATCATCAACCCGTGCCGCCCGTGGCCGGATGCTTTCAGAACGTGTTCTAGCATCGGTCCGTGTCCTTTCTCCGACGACAGATCGTGACGGCCGCCCTCACCGCGAACGCCATCCGTCCCCTGCCCGGCTTCCGTGCCGGGATTCCCTCGTTCGTCGCGGGGTGGCTCACCAGTGAGCTGGCCCCGCACCTGTTGGCCGTCACCGCGGTCGACGCCGCCACCCACGCGACCGGGCGGCGGCGCAACCCGGCGGGGCTCGCCCTCGCCGGCGTGAGCCTGGCCGGCCTGGGCTTCCTGGTCGACCAGGGTCGACGGGCAAGGGAGCAGGCCGAGGACGCGCTCGTGGAGGGCATCGGCGTCGACTACGTCGAGCAGCTGGACGCCGAGCCGACGCCCGCCGAGCTCGCGACCCCGTGGCGCTCCCTGGTGAACCCCTTCCGGATGAGGAACGGCGCCGTGAAGGTCGAGAAGAACCTCGTCTACGCCGGGGACATCGGCAGGCGTGGGCTGCTCGATATCTACCGTCCTGCCGGGGGCGACGTCAGTGGCGCCCCGGTGCTGCTGCAGGTCCACGGCGGCGGCTGGTGCATCGGCAGCAAGGACCAGCAGGGCATCCCGCTCATGCAGCACCTCGCCGCCAAGGGCTGGGTCTGTGTCGCGATCAACTACCGCCTGTCCCCCCGCGACGCCTTCCCGGCGCACGTGGTCGACGTCAAGCGCGCGATCGCGTGGATCAAGGAGAACATCGAGCAGTACGGCGGCGACCCGTCGTACCTCGCGATCACCGGCGGCTCCGCCGGCGGCCACCTGGCCGCGCTGACCGCGGTCACGGCCAACGACCCGGCCTTCCAGCCCGGCTTCGAGGACGTCGACACGACCGTCCAGGTCGCGGTGCCGCACTACGGCGTCTACGACTTCGCCGGGGCCAGCGGGCTCCGCAGCGCCAGGCTGATGCGTGACACCTTCCTGGCCCCCAAGATCGTCCAGAAGCGGTTCGCCGACGACCCCGAGGCCTTCGAGGCACTCAGCCCGCTGCTGCGGGTCACCTCCGACGACCCGGACTTCTTCGTGCTGCACGGCACCCGCGACTCCCTCGTCGACGTGCGCCAGGCCCGCCAGTTCGTGGCCCGGCTGCGCGAGACCTCCACCCGCACCGTCGTGTACGCCGAGCTGCCCGGCGCGCAGCACGCCTTCGACCTCTTCCCCTCGATCCGCTCGGCCCACGTCGTGCGCGCGATCGACCGCTACCTGCACTGGCACTGGAACTCATGGCGTGCCGACCAGGCCGGCGACACAGACCAGGTGCGCGAGGGCTGACCCGACCTGCAACCCCC
>JAOPXF010000226.1 GCA_025965295.1 Nocardioides sp. | reverse complement strand
GACGCCGGCGAACTGCCGCTCGTCGACGCGGATGCCGCCGCCCAGGAAGTCGAGACGGATCCGGCGCTCGTTCATGAACCCGGACAGCGCCTTGAGCATCGTGTCGAAGCCCTTGAGCTTGCGCAGCGCCACGAGCGCGCCCCGGTCGGCGGGGTGCTCCCAGGCGCGCGAGCTGATGTCGGTCAGGGTCACCCGCGATCGGGCCGGCTCGGTGGTCACCCTGCAACTGTGTCACGAGCGCCGCGGTCGCGCTCGGCGAACAACCGGGCCAGCCCGAGGACCCGCGGGTCCTCGACCAGGCTCTCGAGCGGGAGACGCAGCGGGATCCGCCAGTTGTCACGCTCGACGGTGCCGGGCACGTTGGGCCGGCGTTCCTCCCGGACGGCGTCCTCGAGCGAGACCGACTGCAGCAGGCAGGGCGACTCGGCGAGCTGACGGTAGGCGGACTCGACGGCGTCGTCGACGGAGGCGGTGTCGGGGAGCCCGGTCCGCCGCAGCCGGGCGAGCAGCTCCGCGCGCCCGGCGCGTACGTCGCTCTCGGGCATGTCCGCGCTCGCGAGCAGGTCCTCGGCGTCGGAGCCGGTCCAGAGGCCGGCCACGGTGGGCAGGTCGTGGGTGGTGACCGCCGCCATCGCGAGCGACGGCCACTGCGCCGGCTCGTCCTCCTCGAACCACAGCACGCGGTAGGAGAGGATCCCGCGCTCCGCGAGCGCCTCGCGGACGCCCGGCTCGACGGTCCCGAGGTCCTCACCGACCACGACGGCGCGCGCCCGGTGCGACTCCAGCGCGACGATGTCGAGCAGGTCGTCGGCCGGGTAGCGGACGTAGGCGCCGGCGGACGACGGGGAGCCGTCCGGGATCCACCAGAGCCGGAAGAGGCCCATCACGTGGTCGATGCGCAGTCCGCCCGCTCCCGCGATCGTGCCGCGGACCGAGGCGATGAACGGCGCGTAGTCCGCGTCCCGGAGCCGCCACGGCACCAGTGGTGGTGAGCCCCAGTCCTGGCCGACGGTGTTCAGCTTGTCGGGCGGCGCCCCGACGGTGACGCCGAGGGCGAGCGCCTCCTGCCAGGTCCAGGAGTCCGCGCCACCACCCGACACCCCGATCGGGAGGTCCTGGAGGACAGTCAGGGCGCCCGTGGCGTCGCGCAGCTGACGGTCCAGCAGCCACTGGAGCCAGGCGTGGAAGGCGATCTCGTGCCGGTGCGCCGCCACGAAGGGGGCGACACCCGGGCCGTCCGGGCTGCGGACGCCGGCCGGCCAGGTGTGCCAGTCCGGCCCGTGCTCGTCGGCCAGCGCGCACCAGACGGCCCAGTCCTCGAGCTGCTGACCGGACTCCTCGCGCCAGGAGCCGAAGTCGTCGGAGCCGGCTCCGGGCCTGCGACCGAAGACGGTCTCGAGCACCCGCCGCTTGACGGTCCAGGCCGCGTCGCGGTCGATCGTGGTGCTGGCCCGGAGTCCCGCGATCGCGTCGGCGTGGGCGACCAGGTCGCTGGCGTCGACGCCCGGCACGTCCTCGACGTTCAGGTAGACGGGGTTGCGGAACCGCCGGGTGGCCGGCAGGTAGGGGCTGGCCTCCTGGGGTGTCCCGGGCGCGACGCCGTGCAGCGGGTTGACCAGCAGGAAGCCGCCGCCGAGCCCCTCGGTCCAGGTGCGAAGCCGAGCGAGGTCACCCAGGTCGCCGATTCCCCAGGACGCGGCCGACCGCGCGGAGTAGAGCTGGACGGTCCAGCCCCACTGCTGGCGGTCGGGGAGCCAGCACCTGCCGGGCGAGACGACCAGGAGGCGATCCACACCGGCCGCGCCGGTGACCCGGTGGTAGCCGAGCGGGAAGTCCTCGGGCAGCACGTCGCCGACCTCACGGACCGTGCCGTCCTCGCAGACCACCCGGGCACGACCGAGCCCGAGCCGTCGGCCCGGGCGGGTGACCACGGGAGCACGGGCATCCAGGTCGTCCGGAGGGGTGCCGATCACGTCCCGCAGCGTCCGGACGGTCTCGTCGGAGGAGCGGTGCGGCTGGTCGTCGGCGTCGAGCCAGTCCCGCTGGAGACCCCAGGCGTCGACGGCGGTGGTGTCGGTCATGGGCACACTGTGCCCGCCGCCGCCCGCGGCCATGCGGGCGGCGCCCGTGCTGCTTCAGCCCCTCGCAGGCTCGGGCCCCGTGGCCTCGGACATCGGGATCCGCACGCCCCGCTCGTTCGCGACCTCGACCGCCCGCTCGTAGCCGGCGTCGACGTGCCGGATGACGCCCATGCCCGGGTCGTTGGTGAGGACCCGCTCGATCTTCTGGGCGGCCAGCTCGGTGCCGTCGGCCACACAGACCTGGCCGGCGTGCAGCGACCGGCCCATGCCGACTCCACCGCCGTGGTGGAACGACACCCAGGTCGCCCCCGACGCCGTGTTGACCAGCGCGTTGAGGATCGCCCAGTCCGCGATCGCGTCGGAGCCGTCGAGCATGGCCTCGGTCTCGCGGTACGGCGACGCCACCGAGCCGCAGTCGAGGTGGTCGCGGCCGATCACGATCGGTGCCTTGAGCTCGCCCGAGGCCACCATCTCGTTGAACTTCAGGCCGGCCAGGTGACGCTCGCCGTACCCGAGCCAGCAGATCCGCGCGGGCAGCCCCTGGAAGGCGACCCGCTCGCCGGCCATCGTGATCCACTTCCGCAGGCGTTCGTTGTCGGGGAAGAGCTCGAGGATCGCCCTGTCGGTCGCGGCGATGTCGGCCGGGTCGCCGGAGAGCGCGGCCCACCGGAAGGGGCCCTTGCCCTCGCAGAAGAGCGGCCGGATGCAGGCCGGCACGAAGCCGGGATAGTCGAAGGCGTCGTGAACGCCGGCATCCAGGGC
>JAOPXF010000201.1 GCA_025965295.1 Nocardioides sp. | reverse complement strand
GCGGCCGCGAGGATCGCGGCCCGCGTGTCCGGGGCGCCGGGGCGGCGCCCGCGCCGGGGGGCGGTGGCGGTCACGGCGTGGCCACCGCGAGGTGCTCACGGGCGAACTCGAGCGACTCGCGCAGGTCGGCCTCCCGCTCCTCGCGGCTGCCGCACTTGCGGGTGTTGATCTCCACGATGATCTCGCCGGCGAACCCGGTCTTCGTGAGGTGGCGCAGGAACGCCGCCGCGTCCATCCCGCCCCGGCCCGGCACCAGGTGCTCGTCCTTCGGCGACCCGCTGCCGTCGGTGAGGTGGATGTGCCGGAGCCGGGGCCCCAGACGCTCGGCCATCTCGATGACGTCGGACTTGGCGATCGCGGCGTGCGAGAGGTCGATCGTGGTGTTGGCGTAGGGCTCCGCGGACGGGTCCCAGCCCGGAAGGTACATCTCCATGCCGCGTCGCGACGACGCCCGCCACGGGTACATGTTCTCCACCGCGAACGCGATGCCGGTCGACTCCTCGAGGGCGGCGATGCCGTTGACGAAGTCGCGGGCGTACTCCTTCTGCCACCGGAACGGCGGGTGTACGACGACCACCTCGGCGCCCACGGCCTGCGCCATCTCGGCGGACCGCTCGAGCTTGCCCCACGGCTCGGTGCCCCACACGCGCTGGGTGAAGAGCAGGCACGGCGCGTGGATCGCCGAGATCGCGATGCCGTGGTGCTCGGCCAGCTGCTTGACCGCGGAGGTCTGCTGGCTGAGGGAGTCGATGCCGACCATCACCTCGACGGCGTCGTACCCCAGCGTCGCGGCGTAGCCGAACGCGTGCGCCGACGACTCGGGGTAGACCGAGGCGGTGGACAGGCCGATGCGGGGCGACATCTCAGCCCAGGGCCGGTATCTGGTCGATGCGTTCGAGGATGACGCCCTCGCGCAGCGCCCACGGGCAGATCTCGAGCTCGGTCAGGTCGAAGATGTCCATGCACGCCTCGGCCACCAGCGCGCCGGGCACGATCTGGTGGGTGCGGCTCGGCGAGACGCCGGGCAGGTCGGCCAGCTCGCTCGGCGGGATCGCGACCAGCTTGGGGATCCACTCCCGCAGCACGGCCAGCGTCAGCGACCGCGGAACCAGCGGGCCGTCCCCGGACGGCGCCGCACCACAGATACGAGCCAGCGAGCGGAAGGTCTTGGACGTCGCGGCCGCCCGGTGGGGTGTCCCGGCGCGCAGCAGGTTGCCGGCGTCGCGTGCGATCTCGGCCCGGATCTCCTTGCGCACCCGGCGGATCGCCTCGTCGTCCGGCCTCTCACCGTCGAAGTACTGGCGCGCCAGGCGGGCCGCACCCAGGGGCAGCGACCACGCGACGTCGGGCGACTCGTCGGCCCCGCCGGCGATCTCCAGGGAACCGCCCCCGATGTCGAAGACGGCCAGCCGGCCGGCCGACCAGCCGAACCAGCGACGGACGGCGAGGAAGGTCAACCGCGCCTCGTCCTCGCCGGACAGCACCTCGATCGTCACGCCGGTGCGCTCGCGGACGTGCTCGAGCACGGCGTCGGAGTTGACCGCGTCGCGGACCGCCGATGTCGCGAAGCCCAGCATCTCCTCGCAGCCCTTGTCCTCGGCCACCACCAGCGCCTGCGCGGTGAAGGCCGTGAGCGCGTCGATGCCGGTCTGGGAGACGGCGCCCGCGTCGTCGAGGTGCTCGGCGAGGCGGAGCGGCTCCTTGTAGGAGTACGCCGGGAGCGGCGCGGCGCCCCCGTGGGCGTCGACCACGAGCAGGTGGCCCGTGTTGGAGCCGATGTCGAGGACGCCCAGTCGCATGGGGCCACGCTACTAGGGCACGTAGTCTTGGCCGGTGCCCGAAGTAGATCTGGTCTTCCCCCGCGCCTACGTGGAGTTCGTCAACCCCGCCGACGACACCGAGGTGATGCGCTGCGACCTGACCTGGCTGACATCGAGCTACATGTGCATCTTCGGCCAGGGCTGCCAGGGCATCTACGACACCGCACCGGACGTCGGCTGCTGCACGCTGGGCGCGCACTTCGCCGACAAGGACGACCAGCTGCGGGTGGCGACGTACGTCGACCAGCTGACCCCGGAGACCTGGCAGTTCCACCCCGGGCGCCGGGTGCGCAAGAGCGACTGGGTGACCAAGGACGACGAGGGCGAGGCCAAGACCCGCACGCACGAGGTCGACGGGCAGAGCGCGTGCGTGTTCGCCAACCGCGGCGACTTCGCGGCCGGTGCCGGCTGCGCGCTGCACGGGCTGGCGCTCCAGCAGGGCCGCAACCCGCTCGAGACCAAGCCCGACGTGTGCTGGCAGCTGCCGATCCGGCGCACCTTCCGCAACGTCGTGCGCCAGGACGAGACCGAGTACACCGAGGTGTCGATCGGCGAGTACGACCGCCGCGGCTGGGGTCCGGGCGGCCACGACCTCGACTGGTACTGCTCGGGCAACACCGAGGCGCACGTCGCCCTCGAGCCGGTCTACCTCACGCACGCACCGGAGCTCACCGAGCTGATGGGCCGGCCGGCGTACGACGAGCTGGTGCGGCACTGCGAGGCCCACGTCCGCTCGCGCTCGGCGCTGGCGCTGCATCCCGCCGACCCGCACTAGCCGCACGGGCTCGACCGGTCCGGCACAACACTCTCGACGTCAAGAGACCACGACCCCGATGTCCGGGGTTGCTGAGAGGTTGTTGAGAATGATGGGCATGCGCTTGGACCATCTTTCTTACGCAGCAGGACCGGATGGCCTCGCCAGCACCACCCAGCGCATCGGGGGACTGCTCGGCCGGGACTTCACCGACGGTGGCGTGCACCCACGCTTCGGGACTCGCAACATGATCATGCCGTTGGCGGACGGGACCTACCTCGAGATCGTCGAGGTCCTCGACCACCCGGCCTCAGACAAGGCACCGTTCGGCCAGGCCGTCCGCGCCCGCTCCGCCCTCGGCGGCGGCTGGCTCGGCTGGGTGGTCGCGGTCGACGACATCACGACCGTCGAGAAACGGCTCGGTCGCGAGGCGGCGACGGGCAACCGCTACCGCCCCGACGGCACCGAGCTGCGGTGGAAGCAGATCGGCGTCAACGGCCTGATCGCCGACCCGCAGCTGCCGTTCTTCATCGAGTGGGACATCCCCGCCGAGCTGCACCCCAGTGCCGGTGCCGACGGCCGGTTCTCCCTTGCCTGCCTGGAGATCGCGGGCGACCCGCAGCGGGTCAGCGAGTGGCTCGGCGAGACCGTCGAGGCGCCGCTCGAGGACGTCAAGGTGGAGTGGGTGGCCCCGCACGGCACCCCGGGCATCATCGCGGCCCAGTTCCAGACCCCGAACGGCCTCGTCCGGATCTGAGCGAGCAGTTGGCCGCGAGGCACGAGCGGACTGCGTCGCGAAGCCAGATCGAGCAAGCCCCGCGGGTGAGGAACGAAGCCGCGACGGGCGCGTCGAGATCGAGCGAGCAGTGAACGTCTCCCCGGGGGCGGTGCCGAGCCCGAACATCTGGCACCACACGTCGACGTACGAGACCGAGAACCGCGCGGTCGACCCCGAGGGTCGCCTCGAGGCGACCATGGCCGCCCTGGCCGACTGGTCCGGTCGCACCGTGCTCGACGTGGGGTGCGGCACCGGCTTCCACCTCCCCCGCTTCGCGCAGCGGGCCGCGTCGGTGGTGGGTGTGGAGCCGCACGCCGACCTCGTCGCGCTGGCCCGCCGGCGCACCCGCCGGCTGGCGAACGTCGACGTACGCCAGGGCACCGCGCAGGCGCTGCCGATCCCCGACCGGTCCGTCGACGTGGTGCACGCGCGCTGGGCCTACTTCTTCGGCCCCGGCTGCGAGCCGGGGCTGGCCGAGCTCGACCGCGTCGTACGCCGCGGCGGCACGGCCTTCGTGATCGACAACGACGCGACCCGCTCGACGTTCGGGGCGTGGTTCCGCCGTGGCTACCCCACCATCGACCCGGTGGCGGTCGAGCGCTTCTGGTCGGTCCGCGGCTGGACGCGCACCCCGGTCGACATCCGCTGGTCGTTCTCGTCGCGCGCGGACCTGGAGAGCGTGGTGCGCATCGAGTTCACCCGCGAGCTCGCCGACCAGCTGCTCGCGGGGCACGACGGCACCGAGGTCGACTACGCGGTCAACCTGTGGTCGAAGGGGTTCTAGTCGGTCTCAACACGACGGTCGCTAGCACGACCCGCGGATGGCGAGGGTGGGCGCGAGGAGCACGCCGGGACCGACGTACGGCGGGTGGCCGAGCAGGCCCTCGAGCGCCTTGACCACCTCGACGGCGACCTCCTCCAGCGGCTGGCGCACGGAGGTCAGCCCGGGCGGCACCACCTGCGCGACCTGGGAGTCGTCGAAGCCCACGACGGCCACGTCGCGCCCGGGGACCAGGCCGCGCTCGGCGAGCGTGTGCAGGACCCCCATGGCCAAGGTGTCGGAGGCGCAGACGAAGGCCGAGGGGTGCGCCTCGTCGAGGAGCACGGCGCTGGCCTCGCGTCCACTGGCGACGGTGTCCTCGACGCGCGAGGCCAGGCCGGTGGTGGGCAGTCCCCGCGCCCGCAGGGCGCGGCTCCAGCCGGCGCGGCGGTCCTCGCCGATCCAGGAGTCCTTGCGCCAGCCGATCCAGGCGATCCGGTGGTGACCCCGGTCGAGCAGGTGGTTGGTGGCCAGCTCGGAGCCGGCCGCCCCGTCGACGTCGACCCAGGGGTGCCGGGGCTCGTCGACACCCCATGGCCGGCCGAACGCGACGAACGGCGCCCGCCGGCTCTCGAGCCAGGCGGCCTGCGGGTTGCCGAGGTAGGTGTCGGTGATCACGAAGGCGTCGACGGCGGTCGAGCGGAGCAGGTCGTCGTACCCCGAGAGCGGGTCCTCGTGGTCGGCGGCGAAGAGCAGGACGTGGTAGCCGGCCTCGCGCGACGTCTCCACGAGCGAGTGGACGAAGCGGTCCATGAGCGCGTTGGCGGTGCCCTCCTGCGCGGGGTTGATGCGCAGGCCGATCAGGTGCGAGGCGCGGGTGCGGAGGTTGCGGGCCGCGCGGTTGGGCGAGTAGCCCAGCTCGTCGATGGCCTCCTGCACCCGCTCCAGGGTGTCGGCACGCAGCAGGTCGGGGTTGTTGACGGCGTTGGAGACGGTCTGGCGGGAGACGCCGGCCAGCTCTGCCACGTCGGCGAGGGTCGGCGGGGTCGTGGGCACGCGTCCCGGGATCCTCGACACCCCACACCCCCTGTCGTGCTCGGCCATGCCGACTTGATCGATCCAAGGACAGCATAACGAGCAACGTGCGCCGCAGACGAACGGTCCGTCGCCGCGGTGTTGTCGGCGCCGTCGCCTAGCGTCTGCACCATGTCGAAGAACCCTCGCCCCGCCTTCCGGTGCACCGAGTGCGGCTGGGAGACCGGCAAGTGGGTCGGCCGCTGCGGTGAGTGCCAGGCCTGGGGCTCGGTCGCCGAGTCCGCGGCGCCGACGATGCGCGCCACGGCGTCCCCCGTGACCCGCCCCGCGGTCCCGATCGGCCAGGTCTCGGTCGAGGACTCCCAGTTCCGCAGCAGCGGCGTCCCCGAGCTCGACCGGGTGCTCGGCGGCGGCCTGGTGCCCGGCGCCGCGATCCTCCTCGCCGGCGAGCCCGGGGTCGGCAAGAGCACGCTGCTGCTCGAGGTGGCCGCCCAGACGGCCCGCTACCAGCACCGCACCCTCTACGTCACCGGAGAGGAGTCCGCGTCGCAGGTGCGCCTGCGCGCCGACCGCACCGGCGGCGTCCACGACGAGCTCTACCTCGCCGCCGAGACCGACCTGGGCGCCGTGCTGACCCACATCGAGCAGGTCCGGCCCACGCTGCTGGTCGTCGACTCCATCCAGACGATCGGGGCCTCGGGCGTCGAGGGCGTCCCCGGCGGCGTCACCCAGGTCAAGGAGGTCGCGGCCGCCCTGATCCGGGTCGCCAAGACGCGCAACATCACGACGGTCCTCGTCGGCCACGTGACCAAGGACGGCGCGATCGCCGGCCCCCGGGTGCTCGAGCACGTCGTCGACGTGGTGCTGCACTTCGAGGGCGACCGCAACTCCCGCTTCCGCATGGTCCGGGCGATGAAGAACCGCTTCGGCCCCATCGACGAGGTCGGGTGCTTCGACCTCTCCTCCGAGGGGATCGTGGCGGTCACCGACCCGACCGGCCTCTGGGTCGAGAACCACCACGAGAGGGTCCCCGGCACCTGCGTCGCGGTGACGATGGAGGGTCGCCGACCGCTGCTGGCCGAGGTGCAGGCCCTGGTCACCCCCACGTCGGCCGAGCGGCCCCGCCGCACCACCTCCGGCCTCGACGGCTCGCGGGTCGCGATGGTCCTCGCCGTGCTCCAGCAGCACTGCGGCATCCGGCTGCACAACTACGACGTGTTCGCCTCGACCGTCGGCGGCGCCCGGCTCAACGAGCCCGCCAGCGACCTCGCCGTGGCGGTCGCGCTGGCCTCGGCGACGACCGGCACGGCCGCACCCCAGGGCGTGGTGGCGATGGGCGAGATCGGCCTGGCCGGCGAGCTGCGCCGGGTCCGCGACCTCCCCCAGCGGATCGCGGAGGCGGCCCGACTGGGCTTCCGCGTCGCGGTCGTCCCGGTCGAGCCCGGCACCCGCTCGACCCGCTCCCCCGAGTCCTGGACCGTCGACGGCATGCGGGTGCTCGACGTCCCCGACATCGCGTCCGCCCTGCGGCTGCTCCATCTCACGAAGAGTCAGCGTCGCGCCGACTCTCCCCAGGGGGAGTGCTGAGCAATCGCGCTCTGCTACGCGTAGCGCTGCACGCACGCTGGCTGCGTTCTCGTCGGTCGACGTGGCGCTGCCACGCCTTCCCTCCTCGGCCTTGCCATCGCACGCACATCGCAACGCTCGCGACGAGCGAATTGCTCAGTACTCCCCCTAGACTGACCGCGCGGCCGTTCTGACGCCGCAGCCGAAACGGAGGACACGGCAGTGGTGGGCACCGACCGCTCGGACGAGACGCTGCGCCTGCGCGCAACCCTGGCGTCGATCGCACCGGGCACCGCGATGCGCGACGGCCTCGAGCGCATCCTCCGCGGCCGCACGGGCGCGCTGATCGTGATGGGTCACGACAAGACCGTGGAGTCGCTCGCGACGGGCGGCTTCACCCTCGACGTGCCGTTCACCGCCACCGGCCTGCGCGAGCTGGCCAAGATGGACGGCGGCATCATCGTCGACAAGGACATCACCCGGATCCACCGCGCCGCGGTCCACCTGATGCCCGACCACACGATCCCCTCCGACGAGACCGGCACCCGGCACCGCACCGCCGACCGGGTCGCCCGCCAGACCGGCTTCCCGGTGATCTCGGTGTCGCAGTCGATGCAGATCATCGCGGCGTACGTCGGCGAGACCCGGCACGTCCTCGAGGACTCCGGACAGATCCTCTCCCGCGCCAACCAGGCGCTCGCCACACTCGAGC
>JAOPXF010000175.1 GCA_025965295.1 Nocardioides sp. | reverse complement strand
GATCGACAGCACCCCGACGATGAGGCAGATCCAGCCGACCGTGTCCGTGGCGATCGCGTCGTCCACCGACTGCGGCAGGTCCACCGCACCGGTGACGAGGATCAGCCCCACGACGATGAGGACGATTCCGGCTCCGATACCCATGACGACTCCTTCTGTCGTAGTGCGGGGCTAGGGGGAGGCGCTCGGCGACTCCGACGCCGAGGCCGACGGGCCCGCGCTGGACGAGCTCGACGGGGTCACAGACGACGATGGCGACGACGAGGGCGAGCCGGACGGGCTGCTCGACGGGGACTCCGACGGCGAGGACGTGGGCGGGACCGTCGGCGACGCCCCGGTCGGCGACACCGTGGGCGAGGGTGAGTCGGAGACCGACCCGCTCGGGCTCTCGCTCGGAGCCGTCGACGGGTCGGGCGGCGCGCCGGGCTCTGCGTTGTCGTCCTCCTGGATGATCTCCGCGATCTGGTCCTGGTAGTCCGCCAGCGCCTGTTGGAGGTCCGAGAGCGGCACGGAGGTGATGTTCTGCGCGAACTGGGCGATGTCCTGCCACAGTGCCTGCAGCTCGGCCATGCTGTCGTCGCTCAGGGGGCCGTCCAGCGTCACCACGAGCTGGCTGGCCAGTGCGTAGGTGAGGCACTCGAGGCAGTTGTACGTCGCTGAGACGGCGAGGTTCTGCGGTACGACTACATTCGCGTCGCCCATCACCAGCACCACCTGGAAGCTGACCGCTACGGCTGCGCAGCCGTCGCAGCTCGCGACTGCGTAGGCCTCGTTGGTGTTGGTGACCTGGTCCCCGTCGGCCCACACGAGGGCGAAGGCGACGTCGTAGCTGACCGTGTCGTCGGTGGTGTTGACGGACAACGCCTGGGTGTCGCCCTCGGCGGGGGGCAATGGCTGGTCGAACGGGAAGACCCATGACTGGGGATCGCCGGTCGTGGGTTCGCCGCCCGGTGCGGGCGCCGGGGCGGTCGTGCTGTCGCCCCCGGCCGCGGTGGGGGTGGCGCTGGGTGCGGTGCTCGCGGAGGGGCTGGGCTCGGTGCCGGGCTCGGTGCTGGGCTCGGTGCTGGGCGAGCCGGACGGCGACGCGCTCGGCGAGGTCGTCGCGGGCGACTCCGGGGTGCTGTCCGGCGTCGTGGCTGGCGTGGCCGGCGCGGTCGTCGACGTGTCGTCGCCCGGGTGCGGGACCATGACCACCGCCAGGCCCGGCCGATCCCGGGTCGGCAGCTCGGCTCCCGCCGGCCACGCGGTCTGGATCAGACCCTCGGAGCCCTCGGTCAGGCCGGAGTAGGAGGTGGCTGGTCGAGCGAGCGGGACCACGTCGCCCAGGGTGCCGCGCTCGTAGGCGGCGATGGGCCGGTAGGTGTCGCCCCGGGGCCACCACGCCCAGCCCAGGCCGGCGACCAGCGCCAGGGCGGTCAGTGCGGCCAGCCCCCGGCGTACCGGCCGGCCGGAGGTGCGGCGCAGCACCGATCCCGTGCCCTGACGCACGAGCCGGGTCAGGATGAGCCCCACACCCAGGATGGGCAGCACCAGTGCCACGATGGCGAGGAGATGGGCCAGCGCCGAGACCAGGTCCCCGTGTCCCCAGCTATCGGCCATCACGGTCTTCTGCTCGAGCAGGCTCACCCACGCGGTGGCCAGCATCCGGGGCAGGGTCAACACCATGGTGAGGAACGAGAACGCCAGCAGCGGCACGATGAGGATCACCCACAGGCTCACCACGGCGCGGGCCCAGGGCTTGAGCACGGTCACCTCGGGGTCGCGCCAGCGCCAGGGGAGCAGACCGACGAGGGTCGGCTTGATCCGGTGGTAGAGATCGGGGACGCCGGTCAGGTCCGCCAGCACGTGGTAGCCGTCGAACCTGATGATCGGCGTCAGCTGTCGGAGAATCTGCAGGATCTGCGTGGCCACCACGAGCAGCAGCGCGTCGTAGCCCGAGACCAGCCAGAGCCCGACGATGCCGACCGCGACGATGGCGTTGAAGTAGAGCCCGCCGAGGTCGGTGCGCAGCCGACCACCGCGACCGAGGCGGTAGGAGTCGGTGACGTCCGTGTAGAACGCCGGCCAGAACAGGTAGAGGCCCGCTCCCATGGCTCCCGGGGTCGAGCCACCGCGACGCGCCGCGGCGGCGTGCCCGAACTCGTGGAAACCGGCTGAGAGCACCGTGACGACGAAGATCAGCAGGAGCAGTCCGGGCTTGTGGAAGGCCTCGTGGGTGGCCGAGGCGAGCCCCTTGTCGAGCAGCAACCACCAGGTGACGTAGAGGAACAGGCCGACGACAAGGGTGACGAGCAGGGGGTTGAAGAGTCGGGCGAACGGGTCGGTGAGGCGCTGGGTTCGCTCCGGGTCGGTGACGGTGAAGCGATAGCGGAGACCGAGCAGGGGGTTGGTCTTCTTGAGCTCGGGCGCGGTGCCATCGCCCTTGAGCAGCAGCCCCAGCGGGCGAAGCTTGCCGTCGACCAGCGTCTCGACGTTCTCGGGCGAGACCAGCCGCCCGAAGCGTGGGCTCACCTCGTCAGCGATCTCCTCGTGGGTGCGCCGACCATCCACAGCGTCGAGCACCAGGTACAGCAGCGGGGTCAGCTGGATCATCTGCCCGTCGCCGCGACGCACCAGCGCCGGTGGGGTGCGGTATCCCGAGCCCGGCATCTCGCCGATCAGCTGGATGCCGTCGGCGCGCACGGGGATGTCACCTGCGCTGGTGGACGCCCCAGATCGCGGCGGCGCCGAGGCCCCGCCGCGATCGTCGGTCGGTGAGGAGATCGACACCGGCGGTTAGGGGTTCTGGATCGTTGACGCCTGGTCGGCGTTGGCCGCGACGTCGCCCTCGATGTCCTGGTTGATGATCGCGGTCTGCTGGGCGACGGCGACGGCGTCGCTGTCCACCGACCCGATGTTGGCAGAGACGGCCGCGTCGATCGGAGCGGCCACGTTGGCGTTGGCTGCCACGGCGCCGTTGATGGGAGCGGCAAGGTCGGCATCCGCAGCGAGGTTCACGTCGACGTTCAGCAGGCCACCGTCCAGGGCGCTGCCGAGGTCTGAAGGCACACCGTCGGTGGGCAGCCCGTCGGTCGGGAGCCCGTCGGTCGGGAGCCCGTCGGTGGGCAGCCCGTCGGTGGGCAGCCCCTCGGTCGGCACCTCGGTGGTGCCAGCGGCGGCAGCGGGCGCGGTGCTGTCGGCCACGCTGGTCGGCTCGGTCGGCACGGTGCTGCCCGTCACGCTGGTCGGGTCGGTCGGCACGGTGCTGCCCGTCACGCTGGTGGGGTCGGTCGGCACGGTGCTGCCGGTCACGCTGGCGTCGCCTGCGGGAACGGTGCCGCCATCGGTGGTGGTGCCACCGTCGGTGGGGGTGCCACCGTCGGTGGTGGTGTCGCCGGCGGGGACGGTGCCGCCGTCGGTGGTGGTGGTGTCCGCCGGCGCATCCGTGTCGGCGGGCGCGGGACTGTCAGTGCCGATGGCGCTGTCCTGGTCGGAGCCCGCGGTCGCGTCGCCGGTGACGCCCTGGTCGATCAGCACACCCTGGTCCGCCAGTGACGTGCTCGTGGAACCGACGGAGAGGATGTTGGCACCCACGGCGGCGTCGATCGGCGCCGCCACGTTGGCGTTGGCCGCAACCGCCAGGTCGATGGGGGCCGCCACGTTGAGGGCGAGGTCGAGGTCGGCGTTGAGATCGAGGATGGACACGACCTCCTTGTCAGGCAGTGCCGTGCCCGACTGCTCGTCGAGCTCCCCGTCCGTCAGGGGCTGAAGGTCCGATCTGTCATTCATGGCGATCCAGTTCCGGTCCGAGCGGGGACCTTGTTCGGGACATGTACGAGCCACGTGCCCCGCGCGAAGATGCCTCAAACCCGTGGACTCGGACCACCGCCGTGTCAGGTCGCCCCGAGATCACGCTGACCCGCCCAAAACTTTCGGGCGGGTCAGCGATGAGTTTCGGGCGGGTCGGTCAGAAGGCCGCCTCGTCGAGGTCCATCAGCGCGAGGTCGGTGCCCTCGGCGATGGCGCGCTCCGCGGTGATCTTGGGCAGGTTGGTCTGGGCGAAGAACTGCGCCGCCGCGACCTTGCCCTCGTAGAACGCCTTGTCCTTGC
>JAOPXF010000161.1 GCA_025965295.1 Nocardioides sp. | reverse complement strand
CGGCCACCCACGCCGGCGACCGGGCCAAGGACCCCCGCCGGACGAGGGGCCTCTTCGTCGACCCGCGGATGCCGGCCGCCGCCGAGGGACCCGACTACGCCTCGATCGCCGGCAAGGCCCAGGCGCTCTGGATCATCCCCGAGGCGTACCCGACCTCGTCGGTGCGCGGCGCCGTCCGCGACTACACCGGGCGAGCCCTGGGCGCCGGCAAGACCCCGGTGCTGACGGTCTACGGCATCCCGGGGCGCGACTGCGGCGGCCAGTCGTCCGATGGCGCGCTGCGGACGGCCGCCCAGTACCGCGGCTGGATCCGCCAGGTCGCCAAGGGGCTGGCCAGGCAGACCGCGATGGTGATCCTGGAGCCGGACGCGCTGCCGTTCTTCGGCAGCCAGGCGACCTGCGAGGACAAGCCGGCCGACTGGCTCGGCATGCTCCGCTTCGCCAGCAAGAGCCTCAGCGCCTCGGGAGCATGGGTCTACCTCGACGCCGGCCACTCGAACTGGACGCCCTACGATCACCGCCCGGCGCTGCTGAAGAAGGCCGGCATCCGCTACGACCGGGGCTTCAGCACCAACGTCTCGAACTTCCGGCGCACCGCGAACGAGAAGACCTACGCCGCCACGATGCTGCGCGGGCTTCGCAAGCTCGGCGTCACCGGCAAGCATTACGTGGTCGACACCTCGCGCAACGGCGCGAAGCCCGCCGACGACCAGGTCCTCAACCCGCCCTGGGCGCGGCTCGGCAAGCGGCCCCGGCTGGTGTTCGACGGCGCCTTCGACGGCACCCTGTGGGTCAAGCACCCGGGCGAGTCCGACGGCGAGGTCAACGGCGGTCCGCCGTCCGGCCAGTGGTGCGACCTCCTGGCCGACCGGCTCCTCGGCGCGCCCGAGTCCGGGAGCTGCTGAGGGCGCTCGTTTCCGTTCAATTGCTGGGGAAACGACCGGTCCCGCCCCGGATCCGGTGCCTTTCCCAGCAATTGAACGGTTGTGTGCGCACCGGGCCGGCTCCCCCGGGAGGCCGGGGGTGGCTGGGTCAGCGCGCGTTCTCGCGCAGGGTCGCGCCCCGGGCGCCGCGGACCGTGAGGGCCGCGCTGGCGATCGCGACACCGCCGAAGAGGACGGCCGCGAGCGCGGTGAGCACGGCCAGGCGCTGACCGTCGATCGCCGCTACCAGGGCCGGGGTGGTGAGGTTCTCGACGAAGCCGAGCGTGACGGTGCGCAGCACGACGTACTGCGCCAGCGTGCCCGCCGCGAGCCCGGCGACGGCCGTCCCACCGAGGACGACGACGAACTCCCGCAGCACCGACGACATGACCGCGCGTCGCGGGACTCCGACGACCCGCAGGGCGGCGGCGTCGCGCCGGCGTGCGGGCAGCTGGACGGCGGTGCTCACGAAGAGGCTGGCCATGGCCATCAGGAGCACGAGCAGCGCGACCACGGCGTAGAGCCGCAGGGCCAGCGCGTACGCCGTCTGGTCGAGCGCCGCGCGCTGTGCGGCGAGCGTGGTCGACACGAAGGCTCCGCGCTCGGAAAGTCCCTCCCGGATCGTCTCCGGGGTGTCCCCGCGGGCGAGGACGTAGACCGGTGCGCCCTGGGAGTAGATGGTGCGGTCGGTGGTGATCATCGAGTAGTCGACGAGCAGACCCAGGGGGCCGAGCAGCGGCACGCTTCCGGACGTGAGGACCGGGTCGACCGAGAAGGTGGTCGTTGCCGACGTCGACGCCCCGCCGCGGGTCTCGGTCTCCGCCTCGGCTCCCCGGATCACCGGCAGGGCGCTGGGGATGGCCCCGGTCGCGACCTGGGCGATGATCGGCGTGTCCCCGGAGTCGACCGAGACGACGAGGCCTCGGGAGTCGTCCGCGGCGACGCCGGTGACCTGGTCGGGGTACGACGCGTCGGGCGAGATCGACCACCCAGCACCGTCGAAGGCGCCGCTGACGGGGACGCCGTCCATCTCGAAGGAGCTGATCCGGACGTCGCCGTTCATCTGCACCGGCTGGGCGGCGGGGGCGCCGATCGTGACACCTTCCAGCCGGCAGCCCTTCGCACAGGACGGAATCGCCCCGCGCTGGGTGCTCTCACCGGGCGGGAACGGACCGAGGTAGGCGTCGTGGGTGCGGCCGTCCGGTGCTCCGAACCGCACCCGGATCCCCAGCTCGTCGCCCGTGGTCGCCTGGTTGTCGGCGGTCACGGCGATCTCGGTGCCCCGCGCCGAGGGGACCTTGCCCTGGACGGAGATCAGGTCGGCGACCTGGGCGGCCGAGGTCCCGGGCGTCCACTGGTCCTGCCAGGCGACCACCTGCGCCAGCCGCGGTGAGTCGACCACGGTGAACGTCGGGCCCTGGGTGCCGAGCGTGGTCGCGGCCATGAGGTACTGCCCGTCCGGATCGAGGCGGTGGGTCAGTGCGACCGTCTGGTCCAGGGGCAGGGCAGATGTCCACAAAACGTCGGCCGGCGCGACGGTGGCCGCGACGCTCTCCCGCCAGGCGCCCGCGGACTGGTAGACCCCGGCGCCGAAGACGCCGATCGCGATCGCCGCCGTGACCGGCAGGATGATCAGCGTGCCCTCCTGGCGTCGGCTGATCGCGCGCGACGCGACGAAGCTGGAGATGGACCGCGACCTTCGGTGCCTGGTCCACCACGTCGCCGCCCCGGCCGTGACCCGGGTGGCGGCGATCCCGGCCACCACGGCCAGCAGCACCGGCAGGATCAGGTCGGTGACGTCCGGGTCTCCGGGCTTGCCCGACGACAGCTTGCTGACCAGCACCGCCACGGCGGCGGCCACCAGCACCAGCTGGATGATCAGGGCAGTCCGCGAGGTGGCCCGCGGACGGCGTACGCCGGTCAGCTGGTCGGACAGCGAGACGCGCAGGACCAGGCCGACCGCGAGCACGGCGACAACGGCCGCCGCGAGGGCGACCCCCAGACCGGCGGCTGCCGCCTCCCACGGGAGCGGGAGGGGCAGGCCGGGGGCGAGCCACCAGCGCGTCAGGCCGAGCCCCATCGCGACGCCGAGCGCCCCGCCGGCCGGGACCGCGAGCAAGAGGAGTGCGAGGGGCTCGGAGAGGCCGAGCGACCACATCTGCCGCCGCGACAGGCCGCGCAGCGAGGCGAGCGCCAGCTCGGGAAGCCGGAGGTCGGCCGCGGCCATCAACAGCCGCAGCAGCAGGGCCAGCGCGACCAGCACCAGGGAGATCACGGCCGGGGTGATCGAGGCTCGGGCGGTGTCCTGCTGGGCGCGGGTCTCGGCCACGATGGCCGAGAGGTCGTTGATGGAGTTGCCCCTCAGGCGACCGCCCTCGACCCGGGCCGGCGGCGAGTCGAGCGTCGCGGCGACTCCCTCGGCCCCCTCGATGAGCTCGGGCGTGACGTCGGCCGGCACCGTGAGTCGGCGGTCCACCCGCACGTGCCAGAGGCGCGCCGGGAGGCTGTCGAACGCCTCCGGGACGGTGACGAGCGGCGCGGGCAGGTACGGCGTGGTCCCCGTGCGGTTGGTGTGCGGCGGGATGCTGACGAATCGCTCCAGGTCGAACCAGAAGTCCTCCTCGCTGGCGTCGGGCACCCGGTAGGTGCCGACGATCCTGACCTTGCCGAGGGTCCCGAACTCGATCGTCTGCCCGACCCTGCTGCCGGTGAAGTCCAGGTCGCCGGCCAGCATCAGGGCCTCGCCCGGCTTGGTCGGGCAGGCGCCCTCGATGTCGAGGTGGTCGCAGGCGCCGGACCGGGCGGTCGTCCGCCACCGGCCGCCGTACGCATCGGCGAAACTGGACAGCAGGGTGGTCTGTGGTGGGGCGAACGGGCCCTCGATCCCGGACACCGCCGCGCTCGCCGCCGCCTGGGCCCCGGCCGCATCGCTGCCATCGGACGGCTCCAGGTCCCAGCTGAGGCCGGTGAGCCGGTTGGACGCGTCGTCCAGCTGGGTCACCAGGTAGGAGTTGGTGACGGCCACCTGGAAGATCGGGCCGACCACGGCCGAGCCCAGCGCCAGCGCGGTCAGGAGCACGGAGCCGGCCGACAGGAGCGCGCGGGAGCGCAGGCCCCGCAGGACGGTGGGCAACATCGTGCCGAGGCGGGTCATGCGCTCCCCTCCTCGCGCAGGATCGCGGGCCGGCTGAGCTCCGGCTGGATCGCGCGGCCGCGGCCGCTGACGACCAGGACCACGAGGGCCACGAGGACGGCGGCCAGCACCACGGGACCGACCGTGACCCCGGTGCGGAGCGGCACCGCGTGCACGGGAACGGTGACGAGGGCGAGGTGCGCGAGCAGGAGGCGTATGGCGGCGACCGCGCCGGCGACGGTCGCCAGCGCAGCGGCAGCGGCGAGCCAGCCGATCTCGACGCGGGCGGACCGGCGCAGCTGGGCCGTCGACACCCCGACCACCCGCAGCGCGGCCACCTCGCGGAGCCAGGCGGACCGCTGCCGAGCCACGGCGGCGAGCAGCACGAGCAGGGCGGCGAGCAGGCAGAAGACCGCCATCAGCGCGTACACGCGCGCCTGGGCGGCGCCGGTCTCGGCGGCGGTCGTCCGCTCGACGGAGCCCAGCGTGCGCGGCGGCGAGCCCCCCGCGGCGGCCACGGCGGACCGGACGTCGGCGGGGGTGTCGCTGCGGGCCAGGATCATCACCTCGGCCGCGGGGACCGTCGGCGGGGCGCCCGCAGCCGCGGTGGCGAGGTCGGCCAGCAACCCGTCGGCCTCGACGAGCGGCAGCGCCGGGAGCCGGTCGAGCACATCGGCCGCCAGCTCCTCGCCCCCGGTGGAGTCGACCAACGGCGAGCCGTCCCAGGTGGCGGTGGCGGTGGCCAGGATCGGCAGCGTCGCGGTGGCACCGGCCGGGACCGCGGTGAGCGGGCGACGGGTCGCCACGGCGAGCAGGCCCTCGTCGGACACGACGGGGCCGCCCGGCAGCAGGGTCCCGCGGAAGTTGCGGGGCTCGAACTCCGGCTTCCAGCCCTGGGCGAGGACGTCGACGTCGCCGAGCCGGAGGCCGGTCAGGACCCACGGCAGCGTGGTGTCGCCCGGGCTGCGCGACAGCGTGATGCCGGTGACGACACACCCGGCCGCGCACCCGGTCACCGGGGCCGAGGCGCTGCTCGCGGCGCCGGTGGGCTCGATCCCGAGACGCAGCCGGGTCGTGTGCTCGGTGCTGCCGGCGCGGTAGGTCACCCGGACGACGGGCCGCATCTGGCCGGACCGTCGCGCGCTGACCCCGTGGACGGTCGCGTGCAGGCGGCCTGCGGTCGCGACCGACGAGTCCCCGGACGCGAGGTCGTCGATGCGGCTGGTCACGCCGGCGGCGGCGGTCCCGGACAGGAAGTCGCCGACGACCCGGTCGTAGCGCGAGGTGTCCAGGAACGCCCGCCGAGCCACGACGCTGCCCTCGCCCGGGAACAGCACCGCGGCCATCAGCCACCGGCCGTCGGGGTCCAGGCGGCGGGTCAGGGTCAGGGCGCCGACCGCGTCCGTGTCGGCGAGCGAGACCTGCAGGGGCGCGCCGGTGCGCAGCCTGGCGGTGTCGTCGGTCCACGTGTTGACCTGGGTCGCCGCGGTCACGGAGAGCGCCGCCACCACACACGCCGCCACCAGGATCCGGATCGGCGTGGCGGCGTCCGCGACGCGCGCCAGCCGGCGTACGGCGAGGAAGCCCGCGAGCGAACCGTGCGCCGTACGACCCACGGCGGCCCGGGCCGACAGCCGGATCA